>CAYYWE010000006.1:0-16002 GCA_964475315.1 uncultured Eubacteriales bacterium | reverse complement strand
TAAAAAATTTCTTCAAATTCGGGTATTGACAAAACAAAAATAAATATATATATTAGAAAGTAGTAGGATTTACCGTTTCAAAGACGGTTTGCCTTCCAAACTTAAATGTAATTTTTGGTAATTAATAACCGTCTTCATTTTAGTTCAGAAGAAAGACGGCTATTTTTTGTTGATTTCACATATTATTTTGTAAGCCACATATAAGCCTAAAACTACTATGATATCATGCAACATATCGCACACCTCCAATCTAATGGAGCTAGGCGAACCGTCTTTCATAGGCTGATTCCTACTACTGCCCATAATTATATCACACACAAAAAATAATGCAATATCTTTTTTAAAATTTTTTTAAAAAAATTCAAATAGCGTACATATTTAAATTAAAATATGAAAATTGTATAGATTTTATTAAATAAAAAAACACTTATTGTATGTTTTTAATAAACATATAAAATTAATCTTGAAATTTTTTCGTGGCATGTTATTGTAAAATATAGACAGCATAGTGACTTTTATATTTGAGCAATAGTCAGGTTGTTGATCTATGTACCCCTGATTTCGGATTTAGAGTTTCTGAGAATAGGGTAAATTTTAGAGAGGTGTAGTTTATTATGTTACAAAAAGAGGAAAAACGCGAGATTATAAGTATGCATGCGAAACATGAGGGGGATACTGGATCTCCGGAGGTTCAAATAGCGATTTTAACCCGGAGAATTAATAACCTTAATGAGCATCTTAAGACTCACAAAAAAGATCATCATTCAAGACGTGGCCTGCTCATGATGGTTGGACGTCGCAGGAGTTTGTTAAAGTATTTGTCCAATAAAGACATCGAAAGATATCGTAATATAATTGCAAATTTAGGTTTACGTAAATAATTTTTTACTTAGGTTTAAATAATATCTATTGTTTGGGTTGGGTGGCGATATTTTTTTGTCACCTTTTTGGGTTTATATTTTTAATACAAGAAGTTGATAAATTGAAAGAAGTACAAACAAGATATTCAAAAATTTATAATAAATTTCCAAGGGAGTTTTTGTTGCTACAAGGAACCGGATGTGTTTGGAAAAAGTGCACATTTTGTGACTATTTTTATGATATTAGCACAAATCCATTTGAGATTAATAAAAAAATTATAAACAAAATAACTGGGGAGTTCGGTGTTCTAGATATTATAAACTCTGGTTCGATAATGGAACTAGATTCACAGAGCTTAGATTTAATAATAAAAAAAGCACATGAAAAAAAAGTCAGAGAAATATGGTTCGAAGCACATTGGATTTATAAAAACAAACTTGAAGAGTTTTCTAAAAAATTTGGTAGTATTTCTATAAAATACAGAACGGGAATAGAAACTTTTAATACAACTTTACGTGACTATTGGCGCAAAGGAATACCAAAAAATACCAATATAACAGATATAAAAAAATATTTTCAAGCAGTGTGTTTGTTAATAGGAATAAAAAATCAAACTTTGTTAGATATAACACGTGATATTAGTATTGCTTTAGAAAATTTTGAACATATTTCACTTAGTGTGTTTGAAAAAAATTCCACAAATACAATTCGAGACGAAAACTTGATTAAAAATTTTGTACAAAAAATTTATCCAAAAATCGCAGATAATCCCAAAATAGAAATACTAATAAATAACACTGATTTAGGGGTTGGGTAACATATAGACAATATAAATAATATAAATTTTAACGAAATAACCGTTGACAGCACTCACAGTAATATTCGAATAGATAAATTTTTAGTTTTATATTTTGAAAATATGTCTAGGAATTACATACAAAAATTACTTGAAAATAATTATATAAAAGTAAATAATAAATTAATTAATAAAAATTATATAATAAAAACTGGTGAAATTGTACAAATTCATATACCAGAACCCGAAAACTTAGAAATAATTCCTGAAAATATTGACTTGGATATAATATACGAAGATGAAGATTTACTAATAGTTAATAAACCACAAAATATGGTCGTTCATCCAGCACCTGGAAATTACCACGGCACTTTAGTTAATGCATTATTAAATCACTGTAAGAATTCTCTTTCAGGTATTAACGGCGTGTTAAGACCGGGAATTGTCCACAGAATTGATAAAAATACCAGTGGTTTGTTGGTGGTAGCAAAAAATGATAAATCTCATAATTTTTTAGCAGATCAAATAAAAAATCATAGTTTTACAAGAGAATACGAAGCTATAATTCACGGTGTATTAGATTTAAACAAAAATACGATTATAACCCAAATAGGTAGACATAAAACTGATCGAAAAAAAATGGCAGTTTTACAAACCGGTGGTCGTACTGCTATAACGCATTATGAAATTATAAATAAATATCATAAATTTTCACATATAAAATTAAAATTAGAAACTGGCCGAACACATCAGATACGTGTGCATATGTCACATATAGAACATCCAATTTTGGGAGATGACATTTATAACAACAAAAACACTAGTAAAATTAAACAAATTTTTCCAAATCTAATTGGTCAATGTTTGCACGCAAAAAATATTGGATTCATTCATCCAAGTACAAAAAAATATGTCTATTTCGAAAGTAACTTACCAGAATATTTTATAAACATTTTGAATATACTAAAAAAATTATAAGTAAAAATATTAATATTAATATATTTCTTGGTTTATTTTGTTAAGTCTTATTCTGTTAAATCTCTGTATAAATAAAAATGGCAAATTGATAACAATAGAAATACAGGAAAACAAAAAAACATAAAATCCAGAATTTACAAACACCGCCACAACCCAGTACATGCAACACATGAAATGATTCCATTCAGCCCGACAGGTCTCTGCTATAAATTTATCAATATATTTTTTATTTAATTTTGAAATTTTCTCCAAATTACGTTTTGAAAATCCATTTTTTGGAACATATTGTGGCAATTTATCCTTCCATTTTTTTATTTTCAAAATATTTATATAAAATCTACCACGATCTTCCCATTTGCGTTCAATGTACATACTCTTTTTTGGACTAAAATAAGAATCTCGAATCATTCTGGATAAAACCAAAATAACTATGTGCCAAACTATTAATAATACAAAATTCATAATTATTATTTTAACATGAGAGATTTTGTTTAACATAATTTTAACTAATTTTCTCCAATCTATCTTTATTCTCCTATATTTTTCATAGCTAGGCGTGCTTCATTTAATTTTGAGTCTGCTTGTTTTAATAACTCTCTTCTCTCTTCACCCAAATTCTTAGGTACATATCTCACATACATATCTATAGCTTCCAAATATATATTATACGCTTTCATCATCTGTTCATAATGTTTTTTGGACTCTTTTGGAACACGAGATTTTAAATTATCATCTAAAGCTTTCACAAACTCAGAAAATTTAGAAGCCGTTTCTTTTAATTTAGAATTAGCTTCTGATGTACCGTCGTACGAGATTATTTGATCCAAAAATTTATCTATTGCTTTTTCAAAATCTCTATTCTGAACAATTACTTCTTTTGTGTATTCAGCTTTTGTAAAAATTTTTGGTGTTTTGATATTATAATAAACTAAAAGTTCAACTACTACTACAATTAAACTTATAATTACGCCAATAATCCAATATTTCGTCTTATTTTTTTTAGAGTTATTTAGAGCATTTTCTGACATAAACTCACCCCCAAACCCCTTATTTTATTATCGCTGCTTTCAGTCTATCATAAATAATTAATTCTAGTCAAGCTTTTTTCATATAATCACAAATGCTGACAAAATATTATATAAAATAAAAAACGCAGTAAATATTACTAAAATTTAAACAAGTTTAATTTAAAATTTCCATAAATTTTGTAAAATCAAGCGACGCGTTACCAATTAAAACACCGTTTATATTCTTTTGTATTAAAAACTCATGAGAATTTGTGTTATTTATAGAACCACCATAGAGAATATTAATGTCAGGATAATCATATTTTTTGTTAAAAAAGTCACGAATATTCCCACAAACATTATTTGCTTCGGCTGGATTCATGCAAAGTCCGGTCCCAATAGCCCAAGTTGGCTCGTATGCAATAATAAAATTATTTTTTATATATTCAAAATTGATATTATACAAACATTCTTGTAACTGAGAAAATATTTCAGCTAAATTAGTATTTTTATTTCGTTCTCCAATACATAATATAATTTTAAGATTATTTTTTAAACAAGCACATATTTTTTTATTAATTATATTATTATTTTCTTGAAAATACCTTTTTCGTTCACTGTGCCCTAGTAAAACATAATTTACACCTATAGACTTAAGCATCTTCGGAGATATTTCACCAGTATAATTCCCGATATTTTCCCAAAAACAGTTTTGCGCACCGATTTCTATATTTGTATCTAGTAATTCTTTAATAATTTCGCGTATACAAATATATGACGGACAAATAATAATTCGTTTATTTTTAATTTTGCTACTTATTAATTTAAGTTCTTTCACAAATTCTAAAGATTCATTAAAATTTTTGTTCATTTTCCAGTTAGCTATAAAAATTTTTTCAGAGTTCATAAAACTATTTACCTCTTTTTAGTGTATTATATATTTAATTTATAATATTACAAAAACCAAATTTTGTCTTGTGGTATACTAAATTCTTGACCAGATAAATAATTTAACAAACCGGCATCTGTTTTGAAATCAAAATTTAATTTATATGAACACAAAGCTTGATATTTAAAATTAAATTTTTTATTTATAAAGTTTTTCCCATATTTACTATCGCCCAATACATGATGATTAATATGTGACAAGTGTGCCCTAATTTGGTGCGTTCTTCCGGTTAGTAAATTAATTTCTAATAGACTAATATTGTTAAATTCTTTTAAAACTTTGTATTCAGTCAAAATAATTTTTGAAGAATTACTATTTTTAAAATTATTTATATAAACCCGATTTTGAATTGTATTTTTTTCTAGATATGCTTTTAAAATATCATGTTTTTTCTCAAATATACCGTTTGCTAAACACAAATAAAATTTGTGTATTTCTCGTTGTTTTATTTTCTGGTTCAAAATAGCTAATGAAGCTGAATTTTTAGCAGCTATTATTATTCCACAAGTATTTCTGTCTATACGATTTACTAGTGACGGTGCAAAAGAATTTTCGTTTTCAGGTATATATTCTTTTTTTAAATATAAATATTTTTTTAGTTTATTTATAACACAATTTGAATTAGAATTTTTATCTGGATGCACTAATACTCCCATCGGTTTGTTTATCAAAATTATATTGCTATCTTCGTATATTATATCTAGATTTGCGTCAGAATTTTCAAAATTATTATAATTTTTTATATTATTTTCTTCAAAAAATTCATCGTTAATGTATAGATATACCTCGTCCCCAATTATTAATTTATAATTTGGAGTAATTTTTTTATTATTAACTTTTATTCTTTTTTTGCGTATATATTTGTAAATTAAATTTTCAGGCATATTATATAAAATTTTTTTCAAAAAAGAATCTAAACGTTTTCGTGAATCATTACCGTTAATTATTATTTTTTTCATTATACTTTTTGGCTCCCCAATTTATTTTTTACAAATCCAAAAGCTCTAACATAAATTTTTTTAATATTTTTAATTTAAATATTTATTTATTTGACAATAATATTGTATTGTATCATAATGTAATTAAGAAAATAAATATAAAAATAAATATAATGGATGTCAGTTAAATAAATTTGTCGGACGTGGTTAAGTGAAGAAAGAGATTTTGTACGATTCACCGGAGATACTCAAAAAATTTTTAGGATACTTGCAGACTGTAAAGGGAAAATCACCAAATACAGTAGAAAAATATTTCTGTGACTTGAGAATATTTTTTAGATATTTAAAAATCAAAAAAAACAAAGTTAGTCCTGAACAAAAATTTGAGGAAATTTCTATTTTGGATATAGATGAGAATATTATAAAATCAGTAACTCTAACTGACGTTTTTGAGTACATGAATTATTTGTTGGAAAATAGAAACAATCAGTCTGCGGCAAGATCGCGTAAAGCCAGCAGTTTGCGAACTTTCTTCAAATTTGTAACACATAAATTAAACATATTAGAAACCAACCCAGTAGATCAATTAGAAACTGCCAAAATTCCGAAAGTTCTGCCAAAATTTTTAAGTCTAGAACAAAGCAAAAAATTGTTAGACACAGTGGATAAATACGCTGGAAAATTTAGAGAACGCGACTATTGTATTATAACTTTATTTTTAAACTGTGGTATGAGATTATCTGAGCTTGTAAACATTAATTTGAGAGACATAGGAGACAATAATACTCTAAAAATCAAAGGAAAAGGCAACAAAGAACGCATGATTTATCTAAATGACTCCTGCAAAAGATCTATAGATAATTACTTGAACACAAGGCCCAAAAACGGTCTAACTGACAAGAATGCCTTGTTTATTAGCAGGCAAAATAACAGACTTAGCCCTCAAAGTGTACAATTATTAGTCAATAATTATATTAAACGCGCGGGACTATCTGGCATGGGTTTTTCCGTCCACAAGCTGCGCCACACTGCTGCGACTCTTATGTACCAGCACGGAGATGTAGATATACGCATTCTTAAAGACATTTTAGGACATGAAAATTTAGGTACTACTGAAATCTACACGCATCTTGCTAACAAACAAATCCAAACTGCTATGGAATCAAACCCGTTAGCAGATCTGGAAAAACCATAAAAGTTTTACTAACCAATTAAATCCTTAAGTTTAAGACCTAAAAACTCCAATGTATTTTGATATATTGACCGCATAACATTTCCTTTGCTTGTCATGAGTTGCTGATGAACAGTAGATTTAGTGTTTTTCCCAGACTCGCTCCCTTCTGAGTATCTAACAAACATATTCGAAACTATGCTTCCGCTAACACATAACTCTTTACAAATAGGTGGCACACAAAAACTGTTTACATATTTGTTCTTATTTTTTGATTCGTCAATATCAGCGTTGTCAGATGGTTTGTTACTTTTATTATGATTTGCTTTGATAGTTTTAAAAATTTTAATTAAATAATTTCTATCGTTTTGATGCTTTTGTATGTTTCCCACAGTGTATAATATATTATCTAGGTAATATATTATAATTTTTTTAGTTTCATCTGATACGCTAGTATTATTTTGTAATTTTTGAAATTTTAAACTTAAAATACTGTATATTTTTTCAAAAAAACTTTTTTTATCACAATTTTCTTTTTTCATAGTATTAATTTCATTGCAAAGTGTTATTAGTATATCGTCCATAATATCTGTAGTGCTTTTTACCAACTCCATATCAGTAATACCAACTTTACCGTCTTGCCCAGTAGTGCCAATATTTGTCATTTCTTTCCAGATACAATTAAAAATACCAACATAATTATTATTTTCTAGATCGTTTTTCAAACATATTTTTTCACTCTCAGATATATTAAGTTCGTCTATAAACTTACTCAACTCTCCTTTCTTGTCATCATCTAAAATTAGTTCCGATTTACTAATTTTTTCTCTTAATTCGACCTGCAAATCCTTATTCATATTACTACTAATTTGGCCAAAATTTTCACTGCCAACCAACAGACATATAACATCAATATATTTTTTTTGACGTTCCATTTTTTGTTTTACTAATGGCGAATCTGACTTATTTACAAACTCTATGCCCATGGAACCATCTTGTTTTTTTACGAGTTTTATATCTTTTCTTAATTCTTTTACAGGCTGTTTTCTATATTCTTCTTTTTTGTTATCATCTTCTTTAGTTTGACCATTTAAATTTTTTTTCATATTCATAATTTCTTGTTTTAAACCTTTAAACTCGTTTGTTTCAGCAACAATATTTTGACTAGTGCTGCCAGAATTACTCTTTGATTTGGAGCTACCTTTTTCACATTTTTCAAACTGTTGATTCAGTACTTTCCCCACTTTTTGAACTTTTTTTTGAAATTCTGCTTTATTTTTATAATTTAAATTGTTTTTCTTCTCATTTCCCACGATATTACCTTTAGATTTGGTCCCTTCTTGTACAGTTATATTCAGTATGTCACTAGTTTCTTTTTTAACTATAATCTTAGGTTCATCTTTTTTATCTATATTTTGATTTTGAAACTTAAAATCTGATAATAAATTATCATAATCACCAGAAATTTTTTTGATATTATTTTCAAATTTTTTAGCGTCTTGTAACAAATTATCGCTATTGTCAAAATTTTTTATAACTTTGCCTAAAAACTTCCAAATATTCGTTACTATGTTTTCTTTATCAAAAATAACACTTCTAGCTCTATCGACATCAACTTTAATTCCTATATTATTAAATTGTCTTAAAATATCTTGTAATAAATCGTTTTGTTTAGAATCTTTAATTCTTACATTGTTATCATGTAACTCTAAATAATCACCAGGGTTTTGTTTTATTTTATTATACATTTTATCTAAATTTGAACATACATCAGAGAAAAAATTTGTATGAAGCTCACTATTACCTGATATAAATTTGTGCAATTTTGGGCTCCAACAAACTACTATTCCTAAACCAGCTAAGACTCCCATAGTTCCTGCTGTGTATTTCAAAAATTTCTTCATAACATCATCATTTGTTTTACTATCACATAAATTTATATTAATTGTGATTTTATCTAAATTTTCTTGATAATTATGTGGTGTGTTATTTTTTTGCGCATACGCTTGTCCACTCGAGCTCATAACACTTAAGCTACTCAAAGCAGTTAGAAAAGCTCTTTTGAAATTACCCACTCCACCCGCAATATTATCTAGGTCACTCTCAGATAGCTCTTGTGTACCACTTGTATTTACAATTTTTGAAATTTCAACGCAAAATTCTTTAAAAGTTTTGTCATACCCTAAGTTTTGAAAAATTTTAAATATTTTTTCCGGATCTTGAATATTACTAATTTCGTCTAATATTTCTTTGTCAGACATAATTTTTTTAAATATTTTTAGTAATTTATCTTTTTCTAAGTCCATAATACATACCCTCCGTTTTAAATAATTAATCTTAAGAAATAACATTTTATGGACAATAAGTAAAGAGTTAAAATTACCAGTTTTTTATTAATAAAATTTACCAAATAATTATTTAATAATAATAACAATTTAAATATATAAAACAAAAGTTAAAATTATTAAAATTTAACATAAATATAACTAGCAATTTTAAAAAATTATATTACAATAAATTTATACAAAATATTACATCATAAAAATTTGCATTCAAAAAAAATCATTGCTACAGCTAAACACTTCCCAGGACATGGCGATACAAGCACGGATTCGCATTTTGGTTTACCTGTTATCAACAAAACATTTGAGCAACTCGAAAAATTTGAGTTAATCCTGTTCAAATATGACTGCACATATTCAACTCCAAAATGCTAACTCAAGTACTATCTTACTAAAAAATAATCAAAAACTTGTTTGCCCAGCAACATTGTCACCAAAAATACTTACAGAAATATTAAGAAAAAAGATGAATTTTCATGATGTAATCATGACTGACGCGATGAATATGAAAGCGATTTCGAACTATATTGAAGAGCGTGAAGCTGTAAGGTTAGCTGTAATAGCTGGCGCAAATATAATTTGTATTCCTACGATTTTGGCAACATCAAAAGATGTTACCAAATTAGAAGAAATTTTTAGATATATCAAAGAATTAGCTACACCTAATACGTTTTTAGAGCAAAAAATAAATGAATCTGTAAAATATATACTGGAATTAAAACAAAAGCTCAATTGTTGAAAATAGAATTTGAACTTACTAACATAGTTTCTGCAAAAATAGCGTAACCTTTGGCAGGATTGTTTACAAAAACATGAGTGACGGCACCAACTAAAGAATTATTTTGAATAATAGGACTGCCACTCATGCCTTGAACTATGCCGCCCGTTTTTTCTAAAAGGCGCGGATCAGTTACAGATAATTTAATATTTTGAGTAGGAGAATTTATATTATAATTAACAGAGTCTATATTAATATTATATAATTCTGGAGTATTGCTATCTAAAGTGGCTAAAATTTGTGCAGGGCCTTTTTTTATATTTTGTTTCGGTGATATTGGAATTTCGAAGCAGCTTTCAGGTGATTTTTCAAGAGTACCATATAGGCCAGTTTGATTGTTTATTTTTATTTTGCCAATAGATTCTGAATTTGTAAAACAGCCTTTAAGTTCTCCAGGAGCCCCCTGCTGACCACGTACAATTTCAGTTACAGTAGCTTCAACTATGTCACCGTGCGAAATAGGCAATAGTTCAAGAGTGTCAATGTCACAAATCCCGTGACCAAGCCCAGCAAAAATGTTGTTTTCTTTCTCGCAAAAAGTCAACGTACCAATACCTGCAGAACTGTCGCGCACCCATAGACCAATATGAAAATTATGATCTTCTACAGATTTCACAGGAGTTAATTTAGTGTTAAATTCAAGATCACCACGTAAAATTTTAAAATCCAATTCTTGACCACAAGATTTTTCTATTATTTTTTCCAAATCTTGATTATTCATTATTTTTTCTTGATTCACATGAGTAATCACGTCACCCTTGACAATACCGGCCTTTTCCCAAGGTTTCTCAAGCCCAAAAAGAGTTTTCACGCTCGAAGTGCTAATCACTAAAGCACCTTTGGTATAAATTTTAACACCAAATGGCACACCAGAAGGCATTACATACACAGGACTTATAATATTTACTTCTATATTTTTTATAGGTATAATATTTAAAAATTTTAAAGTACCTATGTACTTTTCAGTATTATTTAATAAATTTTTGGAGCATAATTTACAATTATTTAATTTGTTCTTTTGTGATTTTTCTGTGACGGAAAACAAATTTATAGAAAAATTTCTGGGTTCGTTAGAAAATACGTAATACATATCTGGAAGTTTTTTAGAAACAAAATTAATTAAAAAATATACTATAATTAATAAAATTAACAAAAAATATAATATAAACTTAGGTATTTTACTGGTTTTTTTTTTCATAATATAAATCACCTCAATTAAGTAAATTCAAAAAACTTGAAAAAATTTCCCAAAGATTATATAATTTAATATATAAATAATTTGGGAGTGGGATTGCTTGAATAAAAATAGTTTTGACATAATTTGCAAAGGCATACTTAATTTTAAAAAAAATAGTGACTTTATAGGTGAATATAATAATAGTACAGAACAGGAAAAATTTATATTAAAAAACCAAAAAAATACAGATAATATATATAAAATAATTAAAAATAACCAAAAAATAATTTTAAAAAAAGTAACCAACCAGGAATCTAAAATTGTGTCTTCATGGCTGTTCGAAGAAGAAAATATTTCTCAAAAAGACATAGATACAATAATTCGTGATTTTTCTGAGACTATATTTAATAATACGAAAAATAATATTAAAAAAAATATGACAAAAAAGAATCAAAACCAAGATGAAAATAACGTAACAGGATTGTTTTTCGCAAACAGAATGGCTACTATATTCCCACGTATCAAAAATTTAATACAAAAAGAAAAAGAAACTTACAATAATTTTAGAATTGTGAGTTTTACTAAAAATATAATCCTTCCGGAAATAAATAATTTAATTAATCAAAAAAACGCAGCAAATTTAAAAAAATTAGGAAAAGTGCTTAGTGATTTGTATATAAATGGCACCTTAGATGTAAAAAGTGTAATAACTATGGTAATTTTAAACAATTTAGACAAAAACATTTTTGAACAGTATCTGTCAATAGAACTAAAAAAAGCTTGGGAGTGTTCATTAAAATACAAAAATAAAACAGTAAAACCAGAAAAAATAAAAACTAAAAAGTCTTTATTTTCTAGAGCTTTGGAACATCAAAATCATCAAGAACAACTAATAAATAACTAAAAAACTAGTAATTTTTGATAATATTTAATATTTTTTCATGAATCTGATTTTTATTATATATGTTTTTATTTAGGTTATCATAGCAATTTATTATGTGCCAGTTATCTTGCGAAGAAATAAAATTGACAGTTTCTTCACATTTTTTTAGAAATAAAACATTAGATTCGTGCAAGTCTTTTTTGCCATTATTTTCTAAATATCTCTTATTTATTAACTTTTGCGAAATTTCAACCATCACTTTTAAATATATAATTATGTCCGGCTTTGGTATATTTAGTTTATTATACTCATAGTCGTATAACCATGATAAATAATTTTTCCAATATTTTTTATCTAATTTGCACATTTGATAAATAGCATTTGAAGTCGTGTATCTGTCACAAACAATAATATCTCCATTTAGATAATTTTTCCGCCAGTCTTTTTTAAAACTGGCGTACCTGTCGACCGCATAAAAAGACGCAGCAGCGTAGGCATTTACATCATCTGGGCTATTTCCAAACTCAGAATTTAAATACATTTTAACAAGACTTGAAGATAAACTGCTATAATCTGGAAAAGACAAATACCTAGCACTTATTTTTTGATTATCAAAATAATTTAACAATAACTTTGCTTGAGTATTTTTTCCACTTCCATCTAAACCTTCAATTACTATTATTTTTCCGTTCAAAATAATTCTTCTTTCTGTTAAAATTTTAAAAAACAACTTAACATGGACATGTTATAATACTGTTTGACAAATTTGCCCAGTCTAAAAAACTTAAACTTTCAGCACGGGAATTTAAGTTTATGTTATTTTTTTCCAAAATTTTAATTATCTCCAGCTTATTAATATTTAATTTTTTACTAAAACAATTTACTAATTTTTTACGTCTTTGACCAAATCCAGCTTTGACTAACTTAAAAAACATTTTTTTATTTTTAATATTTTGTAAATTATTTTTGTTTACATTAATTTTTATTACACTTGAGTCTACTTTCGGCACAGGAATGAAACTATTTTTGTTAACATCAAACAAAACCTCAGGATTTCCAAAACACCTCACAGCCACGCTTATAGCTCCACACTCTCTAGTACCTAATGGTGCACAAATACGTTCAGCAGCCTCTCTTTGAATCATTATTACTATTCTATTAAAATTATATTCATTTTCTAGCAAGTACATTAGTATTTCTGAAGTAATATAATACGGCAAATTCGCACAAACTACTATATTCTTACATGTATTAAATTTTTTATCTATAATTTCATTTAAATTTATTTTTAACACATCACCATTTATTATTTCAATATTATTAAATTCAGATAAATTTTCAGTCAATATTGATATTAATCTTTTGTCAATTTCTATTGCAACCACTTTTTGAAATCTTTGCGCCAAACATTTTGTTAGCGTCCCAATACCAGGGCCAATTTCGAGAATTCCCGTTTGTTCTGGCAAAAGTTCCGTAACACACTCTTCAGTCATTCTCGGACAAACTTCAGGATCCACAATAAAATTTTGTCCTAAACTTTTTTTAAAATTAAAATTATTTTTTTTAATAATATCTTTTAAATTATTTATATTATACAAATCTTTCAATTTCATAACTTCCTAAAACAACTACAATTTCGTTTTGAACACTAAAAAATATACTATATTTTATAAATATTTACAATAAAAAACTCGCGCCTATTTAAAATATAACATAATTTATATCAAAAACAAACATAAAAATTAATTTTTATACATATTAGCCAAAATTTATAATTTATTCAAGTGCTTAATCTCATGACAGCTGTAAATACTTTGGAAATTTCGTACCAAGTTTTATAGTCTATAATACCAGTTTCTGGCAAGTCAAAAATGCGCTGAAAAGTCTTCACAGAATTTACCGTATTTTGACCATATATACCATCTACAGAAAGTTTGTTTATAGCTGGATAATTGTTACTTATAGAGTTTAGCTGTCTTTGAATAGTCCGGACGTCATCCCCAGTAGAATTTAACTGTAAAGTTTCGCCTGGATATGAAACCGGTACTCCCATGACTTGGGATGCACTATCAAGATATATTTCTGAACCATAATAAGTACGCAAAATATTTATGTAATCCGTACCGTTTTGAGCAAGCTCTTTAGATCCCCATTGTGATAACCAGTTCGGGCAAGTAATATTTTTGCCATCACAATATTGTGTAAATAATGGCTGTTTAATTTCAGGTTTAGTAATAAAAGTCGAAAATAAATCATCTACTACATTTGAAATTTCCTGAAAAATATTTCTTTGATAAACAAATTTCTGGTCATACGCTGTAGAAGAAGTAATAGTAAAATTTTTGCCACGACTTCTATACCATTCTGTATAAACTCTGTTAAGAGTAAAAGAAATTATAACCAAAACATTTGCTTTTATACTCTCCTCAGGCCATGTAGAGTAAATTTCGCTACTAGCTACATTTTTAATATAATCCTGATACAACACCCAGTAATTTGGCGCAGTATTATCATTTGGGTCACCATCATGAACAACTATAAATTCTGGTATCACAACTTCGTCTAAAATTACCAACCCAGACGGATTATTAAGTTCCTTAACAGAATCTTCCGAAATTTTAGCTGGATACGTACCATACAAAGTATGATCAGGTATAAAAAAATTTAAATTATTTTGATTATTGTTTTGGCTTTTTTTCATATAAATATTCTGTTCAGCAAGACTATTTGGTAAAACTTGCACATGCTCTATATTTATATTTTCAAATCCAGACTGCGAAATTTTAATATTATATTCTTCATACGGTCTAGGCGAGTTTGGTTCCAAAGAATATTCTACAGGGGGTGTGTTTAACTCTAAAATATCAGATTTCCCCGAATTATTTGTAATTATTTCGTCTATTATTTTGTCCGGTTCACTTGACAAGCTTATTTGTGCTTTCGCATTAACTAGTGGCATAGCGATTGTTTCGTCATATATATTAATTTGTAATTTTCCGGTACTCAAAAAAATACTCCTCCAGTATTTTATAATATTATTAATATAATAATATTCAAACACAAGAGAAATATTTAATAATTTATTCTTAAAAAATTACTATTTACTAATTTTTTCTAAATATTCTTCAAGATTGTTTTTTACACTAGAAACCTGTGGTCCAAAGACAATTTGTACCCCATTTCCTTTTTGAATTACGCCTGAACAGCCAGTTTGTTCCAAAAGACTTTTATTTACTTTATTTTCGTAAGAAACTTTAATTCTAAGCCTTGTAGCACAAACACTTAAATCTAGTATATTTTCAAAGCCACCTAAGCCATCGACTATTTTTTTAGAAATTTCAAAATCTATATTACTTTCACATGATTTTAAATTTTGATAGTCATTTTTTGTATACAACTTGGACTCCTGATTATCATTTTCGCGGCCAGGAGTTATTAAATTAAATTTAATAATCACAAATCTAAACAAGAAATAATATATTACAAAATAAATTATTCCTATCGGGATAATATAAACCCAGTTAGTTTTTGAGTTACCCTGAAGAATTCCGAACAAAAACAGATCTATTAAACCACCAGAAAACGTCATTCCGACTGTAACTTTAAACAAATGCATAAACATAAACGACAGACCTGCAAAAACACAATGAATACCATACAAAACAGGAGCTACAAACAAAAATGTAAATTCTATAGGTTCAGTTATGCCAGTCAAAATACTCGTGATCGCCGCTGATAATAGCAATCCACCGACAGCTTTTTTCTTTGATGTTTTGGCAGTCTTATACATAGCAAGCGCCGCACCAGGCAACCCGAATATCATAAACGGGAACTTCCCGGCCATAAACCTTGCTGCACCAATACTAAATTTGGTAACAGTCGGATCTGCCAACTGTGCAAAGAAAATTTTCTGTGCACCAGTAACATAACACCCATTAACTATTTCCGCTCCACCCAAAGCTGTCTGCCAAAAAGGTGTGTAAAACACATGATGCAAACCAAATGGTATTAGTGCACGTTCAATAATTCCATATACTAAAGTTCCAAAATATTGTGAAGAAGTAACAATATGTCCTAAATTGTACATACCAGCTTGTATATACGGCCAAACAAAATACATCA
>CAYYWE010000005.1:0-20849 GCA_964475315.1 uncultured Eubacteriales bacterium | reverse complement strand
AAATTAGAGTATAGGGGATATGATTAGTAAGGGATTGCTATATATGTTAATAATAGTATAAATGTCATAAAAAAGCAGGGTTGCTTGAATAATATTAGAAGTATTTTAGATAAAAAAAAATATTATTCTAATATTGGAATAGGCCATACACGCTGGGCAACTCATGGTGATCCTACAGACAAAAATGCTCATCCGCATGTTTCTATGTGTGGCAAATTTGCTGTTGTACATAATGGAATAATAGAAAATTATATAGAATTAAAAGAAAAGTTAATTAATTTTGGATATAAATTTAATTCTGAGACTGATAGTGAAGTTATAGTAAATATTTTAAGTAATTTGTATAAAAATAATAATATACTTGATTGTGTCATAAAAACTGTAAATATATTACAAGGTTCTTATGCATTAGGGATAATGTGTTCTGAGGAACCTGATATGTTAATAGCTGTTAAAAAAGATAGCCCGTTAATTATAGGCGTTTCTGAAGACGAGAATTATATTGCTTCAGACATACCAGCGCTTTTGTCTAACACTCATAAGATTTGTAGATTGCCCGAAAACCATATAGCTATAATTAAATATAATAATTTTGAATTATATGATTTTGATAAAAATAAAGTTAATATTAAGTTAGATACCATAAATTGGTCGGTTAGTTCAGCTGATAAAGATAAGTATGAACATTATATGTTAAAAGAGATTATGGAACAGCCAGATTCTGTGAAGTTTACTGTTTTAGATAGAATTATTAAAAAAAACAATAAAAATATAGTAAAATTAGATAATATAGATTTTTCTAGTGAATATATTAAAAGTTTGAATAGAATACATATAGTAGCATGTGGGTCGGCTTATCATGTGGGATGCGTTGCGAAATATTTTATGGAAAGTTTGTTAAGAATTCCGGTTGAAGTTGATCTTGCTTCTGAGTTTAGATACAGAAATCCTATTGTGGACAAAAATGATTTAGTGATAATTATTAGTCAATCCGGTGAAACTGCTGATAGTTTAGCTGCTCTGAGAGAAGCAAAAAAGTTGGGTGCACGTGTGCTCTCAATAGTCAATGTGGTAGGGAGTTCAATAGCTGTTGAGTCTCATGGTGTTTTGTACACTCAAGCTGGGCCAGAAATTGCTGTCGCTACCACCAAAGCTTATAGCGCACAATTAATAATAATTTATTTATTAACTTTAAAAATTTGTGAATTATTACAAAAAAATAATAATTTAAATTACAGTAATATTTTAAGTAATGTACAAGAGTTGCCATTTAAAATTAATAATATTTTACAAAATAATGATATTAAAAACATATCAAAAAAATATTTTAATAACGAAAAAGTTTTTTTTATCGGTCGAAATATAGATTATGCAGTTTGTATGGAAGCTTCTTTAAAATTAAAAGAAATTTCATATATTCACTCAGAAGCTTATGCGGCCGGCGAGCTTAAGCACGGAACTATTTCTCTTATAGATAATAATACTCTTGTTGTGGCTCTGGCAACTCAAGATGATCTGGTCGATAAAATAATTAGTAATGTTCGAGAAGTGCGCGCGAGAGGTGCTAGTGTGCTGTTTATCACAACAGCAAATCACAAACACAGATTACAAAATATTTGTGAAGATATTATAATAATTCCTGAATCTCACGAGTTGTTGTCAGCATCTTTGACAGTGGTACCATTACAGTTGTTTGCGTACTATATAGCTCTTTACAGAAATTGCGACATTGACAAACGGAAAAATTTGGCTAAATCTGTTACTGTTGAGTAATTATAACTAAAAAAATTTTAAGTCTTGACAAACCTGATGAGTCCATATTATAATAATCACTATAATATGAACTTGTTTATTCGTGTTTCGTGTTTTTTTGTATGCGGATATGGCGGAATTGGTAGACGCGCATGGTTCAGGTCCATGTAAATGTAAGTTTTTGCAGGTTCAAATCCTGTTATCCGTACCATACTTAATAGTTATAAGGGTCTTGGAAATTTTTTATCATCTACTCAATTTTCGATGTTTAGCAACTAAATTGAATATATTGTTTGCTCTAGCAAACCTATATTTTGCTGACAAGCGTTTTGGCGACCTATCAATTTAAACAAATAAGTAGAAGTATTTTTACCATTTTCTTTTGAGTTGCGTGGGGTTTGTCTTATGCTTCCTTTTTTATTGCCATTTGTGTGTGGTTTTGCTTAAAAAAATAAAATGATTTTTGCGTCTTAATGAGTGATTGGTCAGTGTCAGAACTGCTTTCATTTTTTGTTGTTTTGAGTTTTTTTAATATTTATTATTTTAGAACACCAGTTTTTGTAAAACTCGTGTTCATGAGAAACTAAAATTAGGCCTCCTTGCCAATTTTGTAATTGAGTTTTAAGCATTTCTTTCGAGTCAAAGTCCAGATGGTTTGTGGGCTCATCGAGAATTAAAAAATTTGATTCTGTCAACATTAAAGTACAAATTTTAACTTTAGCTTGTTCACCACCGCTAAGTGTGCTTATGGGACGTAAAACGTGTTTAGATTTTAGGCCGCATTGTGCCAAAAACTTTCTGATTTCACTTTGAGAATATTTCGAAAATTTTTCTGAAATTAGTTCAAATGGCGATAAATTCGGTTTTTCCCAATTCAGATCCTGTTCAAAATAGCCAATTTTAGTATTCTCAGAGAAATGGAACCATCCGGAAATTGGTTCTATTTCTTCGACTAAAGTTTTTAACAAAGTCGACTTTCCAATACCATTAAATCCCGTTATGACAATTTTTTCATCTGGCAAAATTTCTAAATTAAGTTTTGGTAATAACTTGTATGTATAACCTATTTCCAAATTTTTAATTATTAGAGCTTTTTGGCAACAAATAGGCAAAGATTTTAAAACAAAATTAGGCTTAGGTTCTGATTCAGGAGGGCCTATTTTGTTCATTTTATCTAAAATTTTAATCCTGCTTTGTGCTTGTCTTGCGGTAGAGGCTCGAGCTCTGTTTTTTGCTATAAAATCTTCGTGTTTTTTAATTTCTTTCTGTTGAGCTTTAAAGTCTCTAATATAACTTTCGCGTTGTATGTTTTTTATATTAATAAATTTCGAAAAATTACCTGTATATTTCTTAATTGTATTAAACTCTATGTCTATAATAGTATTAGTGATCTTGTCAAGAAAATCAAAATCGTGAGAAATTACTAAAAAAGTTTTTTTAAATTTTTTTAAATATTCGGTTAACCAGTCAACATGTTCTTTATCCAAAAAATTTGTCGGTTCGTCGAGCAATAAAACATCTGGCTTTTGCAACAATAATTTAGCTAAAATTACTTTTGCTTTCTGCCCACCACTAAGCTCTTCGATTTTTTTATCCAAACCAAATGTTGTTATGCCTAATCCTGAAGCGACTTTTAATATTACGCTTTCAATTTCGTAAAAATTATTTCTTTCTAGTTCAGATTGTATTTCACAAGATTTTTCAAAAGCCTCTTCATTAAAATTTTGCAACATTAAATTATAAATATTATTTAAATCGTGTTCTAATTTATATAAATTTTCAAAACTGGTTTTTAAATAATCTAAAATATTTAAATTATTATTAATATTTACATATTGGTCTAGATATCCAATTGTAATATTTTTTTGCCATTTGATACTTCCAGAATCCGGTATAATTTCACCAACAAGAGTATTTAACAAAGTAGTTTTGCCGGCCCCATTTTTACCAACAATTCCAACATGCTCACCATTATAAATTTCAAAAGAAGAGTTTTTATATAATAATTTGTCACCAAAATAATGAGTAATATTATTAACTTCCAACAAAGACATTTTTGTTCAGCACCTCTTATTTTCATATAAATTTCTGCCATTTGTTATGATTTTGTCACCAATTTGTAAATAGTTTTCATCAGAATAATATTTTGAACCATAATCGCATATTATAAAATTTTCATCAGAAAATACAATATTTATTTTTTTAAATTTTAAATATTTGCCATATTTCACAAAAACTCCCCAAGGGCTCTCTGGGTCACTGCTTTTTTTATGTAAAGCTGATTTTTTGATTTTAATACCATTATATTCGTCTAAAATTAATTTAAAGTTATGTTTTCTCAACATAATAATTTCTTCATTCATAAAATCACATGAAATTATAATAATATTTTTATTTATTTTTGATATTTTACACAACAATTCTTTGTTATGCTCACTTATAATTAATTTTACATTTAAATTCTCAGAAATTTTATTTAAAATGTCATCAGAAATATGTAAAATTATATACCAATTATTAGATTTTATAATTTTTCCTATAACATTATTTTTGTATGTTTTTTGGCTTAAAATTATATTTTTATATATTTTTTCTAAATTTAAACTATCATTAATATCAATTTCAAAACCATCCACAAAATTCATAAAAACTCCATTATATTCAGTATGTAAATCATATAAAGAGTCATTTTGATTTTGTTCTATTTTTTTTAATTCTAATTTCAAATTGTTAATTTTTTCTGTTATATAATTGGTTTTATTTAAAATTATTTGCTTTTTATTTAATAAATACCACAAAATATTTTTGCAACTTTGAAATTTATAGTAATTACGTTCAAAATCATAAGTTAACAGATTTATAATATTTTCATTGATTTTTTTATTTAATTCATTGATACTTTCATTAAATGTAGAAATCTGAGAACTCATTTTTTGTATAAAATCTAACTCATCATTTAATTTTTTTATTTTATTATTAATTTCTATACTGTCTTCAGAATCATAAAATCTAGCTATAACTGAATTTTTTGCAACAGAATCGCCATTATTATGCATAAAAAAAACTTTTTTTGAGGTATATTTTTCGGGAATTTCAATAATTTTTTCATCACGCAAAACAAAACCTTCCAAAGTTACAGTATCTTTAAATTCTATAAATTTAGCAGTTTCTATTTTTAATTTATTTTTAATATATATAACAAAAAATAAACTTATAATTAATACAGCAAAAACAAATTTAAATATAATTTCAGTTTTTTTTTTACTCATACACTATCTAATCCTATAAAATTATGAATAATTTCTTCCGATTTTTGTACAACACTCTCAAAATTTTTATAATTATCCAGATATATCCAATTGATATTCTCGTCACGTTTAAACCAAGTTAACTGTCTCTTGGCATATCTTCTAGTGTTTTGTTTAATTTTATTTTTTGTTTCTTCTAAATTTAAATTATTATTAATTAAATCCCGAATTTCTTTGTAACCTATGGCACTCTTTGCAGTTTTACTTAATTTAAAATTAGCTAGTTCTTTAATTTCGTTTATAATTCCATTATCAAACATACAATCAACACGATGATTTATTTTATCATACATTAAATTTCTATTAACAAAACTAAGCCCGATTTTACAAACATCATAAACCGGTTCACTTTTTTTTGATTTTTCAACCTGTTCAGATATTAAACTTCCGGTAGTATAATAAAATTCTAATGCTCTTAAAATTCTTTTTTTGTCATTTATGTGCAGTTTTTCTGCAGTTTTTGCGTCTATTTTGTATAACATTTCTATTAATTCTGAATTTTCTAATTTATTTAAGTTATCATTAAATTTAATGTTTGAATTACTAGAATAAAACTTAATATTTCTTAACAATGAATCTAAATATAGTCCAGTGCCACCGACTAATACTGGGATTTTATTTTTATTAGATATAATATTTATATATTTATGTGCAAGAGCAACAAATTTTGCTACACTAAACTCTTCTGTTACGGATAATATGTCTATCATGTAGTGTTGTATTTTTTTTGTATAATGTGCACTAGGTTTTGCACTTAAAATATTAAATTCTTTGTAAATTTGAATAGAATCTGCTGATATTATTTCTATGTTAAATTTTTCAGCAAGTTTAACAGATAATTTAGTTTTTCCTGTAGCCGTTGGACCTAATATGCTTATTACTTTTATTTTTTGTTTGTTTTTAATAAAATCACGTTCTTCCGAATTTATTTTCTATAATTTTTTTATCAAATTCAACATAAATCGGTCTCCCATGAGGGCAATTTCTTAGCTCGGGACTTTCATACAAATCTTGAACTAATTTTTTAATCTCTTCCACGGAAGTCTTATGACCAGATTTTATCGCACTTCTACAAGCAATATTATGATATAACCAATCGAGTTTTTCAGTATTAGTTTTTTTATTATTTTTTAATAAATAATTTGAAATTTCTATTATAGAATTTTCTATATTATCCAGATTCTCGTGCATAGGTATGCTTTTTAATATTATATTTCCATTAAAATTATCTGAAATACTATAACCTGCTTGTAGTAATAATGTTAAATTTTCGATTATTGCGGAATATTCTAATTTTTCCAAAATAATATTTATTGGTTTTAGTAATATTTGTGACGAATACTCTGGACTTTGTTTTTTTAATTTTTCGTATAAAATTCGTTCATGTGCTGCATGCTTGTCTATTAAAACCACTTTATACTCATATTCCATTATTATATAGCAATTAAACATTTCACCTATTATTTTGCCTGAAAATTCATTTTTTTTGAACACATTTATCTGATTTTCTTCAGATATATTATTTTTAGGTTCTTTATATGTTATAACACTATTTTTTGATGTATTTACTGGCTCCGGTTTTATATCTAATCTATTTTCAGTCATAAGATATGAAAATGCTGGTTTAGTTACCGATTTTTTGGGTGTTTCTGATAATATAACTTCTTGTTTTTTTCCAATCTTTTGTGACTTCACAATTTCAGCAACTTTATTTTTTATACTTAAATTTAATTCAGGGTTTGTTTGTGTATTTATTTCTTTGTGCACAAAATTATTAAATTCAAAAACAGGGGAAGTCATTAAATTATATTCTCCTAATGTTTTTGTTATACTTAAATTAATTATTTTAAAAATGTCATCTTCAAATTCAAATTTAACTTCAGTTTTTGCTGGATGGACATTAACATCAACTTGGTCATAGGGTACTGTTAAATACAAAACACAATACGGTTTTTTACCTAATGTTATCATGCTTTTAAAAGATTCTTCGAGAGCTATACTCAAAATTTTACTTTTGACCAATCGTCCATTAACAAAAAAACTTTGAAGATTTCTTCCAGGCCTACATTTATCAGGTTTACTTATAAATCCAGCTAATTTAATATTATTAAGCTCATATTTTGTTTCTATTGTATTATCATAAAATTCTTTTCCGTGCACAGCGTATATCACAGATGAAATTTTACCATCACCTGGTGTTTCCATAACTATTTTTTCATCCCTAATTAATTTAAAGAAAATTTCTGGGTGCGAAAGTGCCATTTTGTCAATTAAAGACGCTATTTTGTTACCTTCTGCGATGTCTGTTTTTAGAAATTTCATACGCGCAGGTATATTAAAAAACAATTTTTTTACTGTAATTATAGTTCCTAATGCACATCCAGCGTCTAAAATTTCTCCAAATTTTCCGCTAATCACCTGTATTTTTGTACCAATTTTTTCCTCTTTGGTTCGCGTTACGAGCTCAAGTTCTGAAACTGCACAAATCGAAGCAAGAGCCTCACCGCGGAAGCCCAATGACGCTATTTTTGTTATGTCCTCGGTGTTTTTTATTTTGCTGGTCCCATGTCTAGCAAAAGCGTCGAATATATCGTTTCGATATATTCCATGGCCATTGTCGGAAATTTTTATTAATTTTGTACCACCAGATTTGATTTCTATTGTTATTCTTGTAGCACCTGCGTCTATGGAATTTTCTACCAGCTCTTTGACTACTGATGCCGGATTTTCTGCTACTTCACCAGCAGCCACTAATTGTGCAACGTTTGAATCTAAAATATTTATTCTTTTCATAAAATTATAATATACCTATAAATTATTTATTATAAATTCTTTTAAATATTTTTTAAAATCATCAGAAATTTCATCATGTTTTAATCCGATCTCTATTATAGCTGACAAAATTCCTAATTTGTTTCCTATATCATATCTTTTTCCGACAAAGTCTACAGCTATCATGTTATTTTTTTGTGCTAAAATTTTCATCGCGTCGGTTAGTTGAATTTCTCCACCGAAACCTACAGGTGTATTTTTTAAAATTTCAAAAATTTCTGGTGGAAGCACACATCGCCCAAAAATCGAATACAATGACATAACCTCGTGAGCTTGTGGTTTTTCGATCATATCTGTACACTTGTATATTCTATCGCGAATTTGTTGTACTTTTAGTGACCCGTACTTGTATATTTCTTCATGCGGAACTTTTTTTGCTCCAATTACGCCTAAATTAAATTCTTCATAAATCTCTATTAATTGTTTGCAAACAGGTTTGTAATTATTACTCAATATTACATCATCAGGATACAAAACAGCAAACGGTTCGTCCCCAACAAAACTTTCAGCACACAAAATAGCATGTCCAAGTCCTTTAGAATCATGTTGTCTTGTGAAATATATATTTAAATTAGAATTTTTATTGATTTTTTTTAGTAAATTTTCTTTATTTTTTTTAATTAGAAAACTTTCGAGTTCAGGACTATTATCAAAATAATTTTCTATAATTTCTTTATGTCTGTTAGTAATTACTAAAATTTCTGTTATTCCGGACTCTAAAGCTTCTTCTATTATGTATTCTATAGCAGGCTTATCTATTATTGGGTACATTTCTTTTGGTAGAGACTTAGTTATCGGTAAAATTCGCGTACCGAATCCACCTGCTGGTATTACTGCTTTCCTGACTTTTTTTGTCATTTTTTAACTCCAATTTAATTTAAAAACACACTTTTAATTATTTTTAATATTGTTTTTTTTTTAAAATTTAATCATGATTCTTGTTTTTCAGCAACTACTGCGAGCATATAAGAAGCAATATCTGGGTGAACTTTAACTTCAAATTTAACAGAACAAAAAGATTTTATACCACTTTTGTAATCTTCCGGTAAAATTATTTTATGTCTATTTACACAAACTCCAAATTGATTTTGAATCTCTAGAGATATATCTTTGGTAGTAACTGCACCAAATAATTTACCATCTACGCCACCTTTTCGTAATATATAAACAGATTTTTCGTTAATAATATTATGTATATTTTCAGCATCTTGTTTTTTTATATTATCTTGATATTTTTCTGAATTTTTTGAATCTTGTAATTCTTTCAATTTTTGCGTGGTTGCTTCGACGGCCAAATTATTTGGGAACAAATAATTTTTCGCATACCCACTTTTTACTTCTTTAATATCATCTTTTTTGCCTATATTTTTAATATCTTTGAGCAAAATAACTTTCATAAAAAACCAATCTCCTAAAAAATTAAAAATTTTGATTTAAAATAATTTCTATTAAATTTTGTTTAATAATATTTGTACTTGAATTTGGAATATAAGTTGCTGCCATGGTTTGATGCCCACCGCCACCGAGCTCTTGCATAATATTTTGTACGTTAATTTCGCCAAAAGATCTGGCCGAAACACTTACACCAGAATGTTCCTGAAAAATCACGAACGAAGCCTTAATATTTTTTATATTTAACAAATCATCTGCAGACTGAACGCATGCAAGTTTTAATTCATTAAAACTACTTGTATTATATATTTTTTCAGGGCACATAGATATTACGCAATTATTAAATATTTCTGAATTTTCTATTATATTCGATTTGATTTTTTGTATATTAATCGGATTATTAAATATTTTTTTAATATTAAAACTGTCTGCACCTAATTTTTTTAAATATGACCCAAATTCAAAAGTTTTATAACTAGTATTTAAAGTAAAATTTTTTGTGTCTAACATAATTCCTGATAATAAACTTTCAGCCTGATATTTAGTTATATTAATATTATTATTATATATAATTTCTGTTATAATTTCACACACTGAAGATGCACTAGAATTATTAAAAAATATACTTGAATTGTTAATTTTATTTATGTTTTTATTAATATTATGGTGATCTATAACAATAATTTTTTTAAATAATTTATAAATTTCGTAACTTTCTAATAATTTTTCTAAATGTGTATCTAGAATTATTAACAAAGAATTATCAGTTATATTATTAAAATTATTAATTTCCGGAGAAATTATAATATTCTCTAAACTTTCAAAATTATTAATATATTTAAATAACGGCTCAGACAAAGATTGTTTTTTGTTAAGAATTATATAAATATTTTTGTCTTTAATAACACTCTTGAGAGCTCCGTAGAGACCAATAGAAGCTCCTAGACTATCAAAATCCGAGTATTTGTGGCCCATTATATATACTTTTTCGCTATTTTTTGCATACTCAAATAATTTATCACTAAATATTTGTAATTTATTATTATTTATATTATTTTTATTTTTTTTTATGGCAAATAATACCAAAAGTAATAACAATATACTTAAAAATATAGTAAACAAAAATAAAATTTTATCAAATAATAAAATACATAAATTCAAAATAAAAATTAACAAAAAATTGATTATAAAAACTAAACTAAATATAGTTTTATTTTTTATATTGTTATGATTCATATTTTATACTTCCATAATTACTGGCAAAATTACTGGATTTCTTCTGGTTCTGTTATGAAATAGTCTGTAAAGTTCATCACGAACTTTTGTTTTTAAAACAGTCCAGTCACGCTTTTTTTGGTTTGCACATGACTCTAAGACTTTTAAAGCTATACGTTTAGCTTCGTCCATAAGGTGTTCAGATTCGCGGACATACACAAACCCCCTAGAGACTATATCTGGACCAGCTATTACATGTTTTGTATTGGAATCTAAAGTTGCAACAAGTACTATTAAACCGTCCTCGCCAAGATGTTTTCTGTCTCTTAGGACTATGCTTCCTACATCTCCGACGCCTATACCGTCTACTAATATTAACTCCAACGGTATTTGACCTATTTTTTTAATATTATTCTTGTTAATTTCTAACATATCACCTGTGTCACACACTAAAACATTTTTTTCAGGCATGCCCATAGAAACCGCTAATTCTGCATGTTTTACAAGATGTCTTCTTTCGCCATGAACTGGTATAAAATACTGTGGTTTAACAAGTCCGTGCATAATTTTCAATTCTTCTTGACAAGCATGACCAGACACATGAGTTTCGTACATAGACTCGTAGACTACTTCACAACCTAATTTCATGAGCTCATTTACTACCGTACCAACAGTTTTTTCATTGCCAGGAATTGGTGTTGCAGAAATAATTATAAAATCTTCGGGACCAACTTCAACTTTTTTGTGTTCAGAAAAAGCCATTCTATGAAGTGCAGACATCGGTTCGCCCTGACTTCCAGTAGTAATCAAAACGACTTCATTTTTTGCGTATCCGCCTATAGCGTCTATGTCTATTATTATTCCCTCAGGTGCTTCTAAATAATTTAGTTGCTGTGCAATAGCAACGTTATTTATCATACTTCTGCCCGAAAAAGCTACTTTTTTGTTATATTTCATAGCACAATTTATAATCTGCTGCAGTCTTCCAATATTAGAAGCAAAAGTCGCTACTATAATTCTTTTTTCGCCAGCTCTTTGAAATAAATTCTCAAAAGACTGATCTATTTTTTTCTCAGTCATAGTATATCCTGGGCGTTCAACATTAGTTGAATCGGCCATAAAAGCCAACACACCTTCTTTGCCAATTTCAGCAAATCTAGCTAAATCTATCATAGTCCCCCTGGATGGCGTGCAGTCTATTTTAAAATCACCAGTGTGAACTATATTACCAGCTGGAGTCTTCAATATTAAACCCACAGCATCTGGAATAGAGTGGTTAACATGTACAAACTCAACATTCATGCAACCAAGTTTAATATTTTGACCAGCTTCTATCGTGTTTAATTTTGCACTATTAAATAATCTGTGTTCTTTTAATTTGTTACCTATTAGACCAATAGTTAACGGTGTGCCATAAATCGGAACATTAATTTTGTTTAACAAATATGGTATAGCACCCACATGGTCTTCATGTGCATGAGTAATAACCAAACCTCTAATTTTATTTCTGTGCGTTTCTAAGTATGAAAAATCTGGTATTACTAAATCTATGCCTAACATTTCACCATCTGGAAAAGACATACCGCAGTCAATTATTACAATATCATTGTCGCACTCAAAAGCTGTAATATTTTTACCAATTTGATTCAAACCACCCAAAAACACTACTTTTACAGATTTATTAACACTATTTTTATTACTAAAATTATTTCTCGTTCTATTACTATTTCTTATAGGTTTCCTAGAACTATAACTAGTTTTAGTACTATTATTAACTTTATTATTATTAATATTATCATTACTGTTAATATTTATAACATTATCTTCAGCAATAATACTATTATTTTTTTCATTATTAGTATTGTTATCAATAATAGTAGTTTCTAGTTCGCTCGTAATCACAGGTACAGCTTCAATAGATTCATTATTTTTGATATCAGAAACATTAGCAGTTTTTCGTATAGTACGCCTGTTTCTAATAGTTTTTTTAATTGGTACAAGAGTAACTACAGAGTTGCTAATATTATCGTTATTTTCGATATTCAGATCTATACTTACTTCTGTGTTTGTGTTTTCTGAACTGCTATTATTTTCAATATTATTCCCTATATTTTCTAAATTTTCTAATATAGTTCTTTTACTTCTTGTACTTTTTATGTTCCTAGTACTCTTACTAGTTTTAGTATTTCTTCTGGTTCTTGGTTTTTTTACTTCTTCAACATTATTTTCTTCTGGCATAAAATCTCCTCCTAAATCTAATTAAATCCAAAATAAAAATTACTAAAAAAATACTTATAATAATTTTAATTACTCGAATTAAACAACAATACAATAAAATAAAGTATAAAAAAACTACATATTTCCCGCACACTATACAATACAAAATATACTACTAAGAAATTAAAATCATGTCAATACCAGTAACTTAAAATCGTGTATAAAACTATAAAAATAATTATTTGACACAGTTTTGTTTACAGCAAACAAACTAGAAAAAAACAGCTTAGATGTTATTACTTATTTTAAAACAATTTGTACAAAAAATATGTATATAATTTTTTCTTGACAAAACATTTCGTATTTCTTTAAAATAATAATTATGGAAAGTAAAATAAATAAAATAATAGAAATTTTTGATAAACATTATGCAGATGCTAAATGCGCTTTAAATTATAGTTCCCAATTGGAATTATTAGTATGTGCTAGATTGTCCGCACAGTGCACAGATTTACGTGTCAATTTGGTTACACCGAGATTGTTTTCAAGATTTAAGACAGTTGATGATTTTGCTAACGCCGATATTATTGAGTTGCAAGAATATATAAAAACATGTGGCCTATACAAAACGAAATCTCGTCACATAATCGATATGTGCAAAATGCTTATAGAAAAATTTAACAGAAGTGTCCCAACCACACTTGAAGATTTGCAGTCCTTGCCTGGCATCGGAAGAAAAACTGCTAATTTGTTTCTTGCTGAAATTTATAAAAAGCCTGTTATAGTTGTAGATACTCATTTTGCGAGAATAACAAGGAGGCTTGGTTTTCACGACTCAAGAGATCCATTTAAAATAGAAATTATTATGAAAGATATAGTGCCAGAAGATAAAGCCATAAAGTTCGGTCATCAAGTTATAGCTCACGGGCGCAAAGTTTGCATAGCTAAATTTCCGTCGTGTGAAAAATGCTGTTTGAAGAATTTATGTAATAGTTTTGGCGCTGATAAAATTTATAATTAATATTATTTTAACAAAAGGCTTGATTTTATGAATAAAAGAGTTTTCAGTATTGTCAGTAAATTGTTTTTGTGTGCATTTGTAACAACAAATTTTTGCTCTGGTTATGCTTATTCGGCGTTACCAGAAAATTTGGTAGAAAACAGTTTGTGTTTGTATTTTGCAAAAGCTGAGCCCGGATTAATTGAGGTAAGTAAGGTTAGCTCTAGTGATATTTCTGACTCCGAGTATAGGATTAATAATAATGAGATAAAAAACAGTATAGCAACGTATGGAAGTATTTCTGAAGGTTCGTCACCGTACAAAATCTCATTAATATCTGTTACATCAGATAATGAAAGTTTTATTATACCTAAAGGATTTAAAACAAATAGTGAAAAATATATTGTTACTTCAATAGATGATGGAGCTTTTAGCGGCAGAGATAAATTAAAGTACGTTAAACTAGAGCACGAAGATATAAACAATTTTACTGGGCAAGTAGCTGATGGTGCATTTGACTTTTCCAGCGCAAAAAACTTAGAGGCGATATATGTGGGATTAGATATTAGTAAATACGAGAATAATGTTAAAGTTAAGTTCGACGAAAGCTCTAGTAATAAAGTACTACATTACATAGAACTTTCTGATAAGACTATCAAGATCACTAAAGGCCCATTTTACACGGAAGATGGAGTTGAATTTTCTTTCGATGATGTAATTCCTAATGGATATAGTGGATATAGTTACAAAGTAATGTGAAGCTGTACAGATAGCAATGGCGACGGTGAGACAGTTGAATTTACAAGCGGTTTTCCTATTTCAGATGGAACAGTAACTTTTGTAGATCCTATTGAACAAATCGAAGAAGAGCGAGAATATAGTTACACTATTACTGCCCATGAGCCTTTTGGAACAAATGCCACGAGTGGAGATAACGAATTGTTAGTTACAATCCCCGCAAAAGCGAAACCGTCGGCACCATCTGATACGACTGTCACTGGGTCAAATAGTTTAGGTATTCTTCCGCCGACAGATACTACTCAAAATGATAATGACGAAAATGAGTACGAAGACCAATTTGATAGAACTCAGGAGCCAGAGGAAGAGACTCCAAAACCAAATAAAGATATACAAGAAGAAACAGAAAGCGCTGCAAATCAAAAGGTAATATGCGATTACGATATAGAAAATAGTTATCGAACTGGGGACATTTTGACTAAAAAAATATTAATTATAACAAGTATTGTGTTTGTAATTGCTAGTATTTCTCTTTGGGCGATATTTAATAAAAGGCGTAAAAATTAAATTATTAGGTAAACTCTGACGAAAAAATATTTTTGTTGGAGTGATTGTTTTGTTAGAATGTACAAATGGAGATTAAAATAGAATTGAAAGAATTTTATGAAATTTTAAAAAAATACAGAAATTTAGGCTTTTCTTCTTTTCATACACCTGGACATAAAAGCAATTTTTTTTCAAAATATGACTTAGTTTCTCTTGATTTAACAGAACTGCCTGTTACAGACAGTTTATATGAGGCTTCAGGAATTATTAAAGAATTAGAGGCGGAGATAAGTGAGTTTTACGGTTCGGGAGCTAGTTTTATTTCGTGTGGCGGAAATACGTTGTGTATTCAAGCAATGATACGGTTAGTAGCGCGTGCTGGAGATACAATTTTGTGTGATAGAGTAGTTCATCGGTCTGCGGTTTCAGCGATGGGTTTGTTGGACATAAACACTGTATGGATAAAAAGAAAAATTTGCGAAAAATCCGGTTTAGCCAGTGAAATTGACATTTATGATTTGGAGAAAAAACTAAAAAATACTAAAAACGTGAAAGCTGTATACTTGACAAGTCCAAGTTATCATGGAATTTTACAAAATATACAAGAAATTTCAAAAATTTGTAAAAAACATGATATATTATTATTGGTTGACAATGCACATGGGTCACATTTAAAGTTTTTTGACTTACATCCCTTAGATTTAGGAGCGGACATAACTTGTGATTCAGCACACAAAACTTTGCCGGTTTTAACAGGTGGCGCATGGTTACATATTAATAAAAACAACAAACTTAACGAAAAATTAATAAAAAACGCAAAATCAGCAATGGCATTATTTGGATCAACAAGCCCGTCATATATAACTATGGCATCTATAAGTATTTGTGTAGAGTGGCTGAAAAAAAATTCAAAGCAAGATTTTTTTAGTTTAAAAAAACGAGTTTCAAAAATAAATTTGTTAGCGCAAGATAAAAACATATTTTTGGTTTCAGATTATTTAATTACAGATCCAACAAGAATTGTTTTAGGAGTATTTAATATAGGTTATACAGGATTTGAATTTGCGCAAAGATTGCGTGAATTTAATATAGAGCCAGAATTTTGTGACGAAAATTATGTAGTTTTGATACCAAGTCCGTTTAATACCAAAAAAGATTGGGAAAAGTTGGAAAATTTTATTAGAAATATAAAAATCAAAAGTCCAAAAAAATTGGATACTATAGACAGTAATTTAGAATTTAATAATCAAAAAATGTCAATTTCGAATGCTTTATTGCGTGAATCACAAGAAGAAATTGATATAGAAAATTGTGTGGGTAAAATCGCAGCAGATATAGTTTGTCCATGTCCGCCAGGTATTCCAGTTGTGATGCCGGGAGAAGAAATAAATATTTTTAGTCAAAAAAAACTTATTAATTATAACATAAAAAAAATAAATATATTGAAATAATTTGTATATAATTACTACAAAAGTGAGGATTTTATGAAACTTGTAATGGCGATTATGGGAAAAAATGATTCTTCAATTGTTATGGATGCGTTGACTGAAGAAAGTTTTCAAGTTACGAAAATGGCTTCAACAGGAGGATTTTTAAAGTCAGGTAACACTACTTTAATAATAGGCGTCGAAGATAACAAAACAAATAAAGTAATTGACATCATTTCTAGATATAGTAGTAAACGAAAACAAATAATAAATGGCTCAGAAAATAATTATTTCAACACTTTTAATTCAAAATCTTTTGAAATTACTACTGGTGGCGCAATTATATTTGTTTTAGATGTTAATAGATTTGAAAAAATATGAAGAAATGATGTGAGTAATATTATAAACCCGAATTTAGAAACTCTTAGAAAATTAGCACAAAATAAAAAAATTCCACATGCTATTATAATAGAAACAAACAATCAGGACATTACTTACAATAATTTGAATAGTATTATTAAAATTTTTATGTGTAATAGCCAAAACTCTCCGTGTAACATATGTAATACTTGTAAAAAAATAGATAATAACATTCATCCGGATGTTAATATAATTTTTTTAAATAAAAATGAAAGTTTTATTAAAATAGATAAAATAAGATATATGAAACAAGATATTTATGTTAAACCAAATGAGAATGAATATAAAATTTATATTATAAAGTCGTCAGATTATTTAACACATCAAGCGCAAAACGCTTTCATGAAAATTCTTGAAGAGCCTCCTGAATATATTAAATTTATATTAATATGTGAATCTGCTAGTAATTTGTTAGAGACAATAAGATCCAGGTGTGAATTTTTTACAGACTACACAAATCAAGAAGATATTAATACTGAAATTTTAAATATTTCTAATAATATTTTTGAATTTAGTTTAAAAAAAAATAAATTTGAAGTTTTAAAAATTATCTCCCAGATTCCTAATAATAGGGCATATTTTAAAAAAATACTAGAGAATTTATTAATTAATTTTATGAGTATATTTAAAAACAAAGAAAAAAGTATTAATTATAATAAATATTTAATAATAATTGACGATATATATTATATGTTAAAAATTATAGATAAAAATATCAATTTAAATTTATTAATTAATTATTTACTAATAATTTTGTAATGTTAAAATTATATAAAAAGAGATGAAATGTTTGTGACAGAAAAAATTTTAGGCGTGAGATTTAATAATATAAGCAAAATAATATATTTTAAATATTTATTTAATAATAATTTAAAAAATATTTCTGTTGGTGATATAGTTATAGCTGAAACTAAACGCGGTATTGAACATGGTAAAGTACAAATCTCAAAAAATATTTTTAATGTAAATTTTATGTTTACTTTAGATACTAACGAAAAAATTGTACGAAAAGCAACAAAAAAAGATCTAGAAATTATTGAAAATATATCAAAAGATAAAAAAAAAGCATTTGAAATTTGTACAAGTAAAATATTAGAACACAAACTACCAATGAAATTAATAGATATGGAGTATTTATTTGACAGAAAAAAAATGATTTTTTACTTTATTTCTGACCTACGGATAGATTTTAGAAATTTGGCTAAAGAACTAGCCACAATGTTCAAAGTTAGAATAGAATTAAGACAGTTGAGCTTAAGAGAACAAGCCAAAACTTTAGGAGATTTGGGTATCTGTGGGCGTAGTTTGTGTTGTAAAACGTTTCTGGATGACTATGAATTAATATCCATAAAAACAGCCAAAGACCAGGGAGTTTCAATGAATCCAATTAAATTATCAGGTGTTTGTGGTAAACTTAAATGTTGTTTAAAATATGAAGAATATTTATACATGGATAATTCTCAAGAACTTAAAAAAAATATTTTATAATTTTATTTTTTTTAGAATATTCTTATTAATAGTATATAAACACGAATTTGAATTTCCGAAAATTATATTCAAATTGTCGGTAAGATTTATATTTTTTTCCGGTTTTCCTTCAGTGTTATATATGCTTATTTTATTTTGTGAAAGAACAAAAATTCTGTTACCTGTATATAAAATATCTTTAATATGGTCTTGTTCAATGTTAAAAATAGTTTCTTTTTTTAATGTATTTACAATATGCACTTCATATTTATTACCACTTTTTGTATCTGAAGTTAGAAAATAACATATGCCGTTATCTTTTTTTATATCATAAAATTTAACAAATTTGTTACAAAAATCGTATTTTTTAATACTTTTAAAATCTTTATTTAATATAGATAAATAATTACTACCTATAATTATAATATTTGAATTATTAAGATATTTAATTTTGTAAACTATATTATCATCTAATTTTGTTTTATATTTAAAATTTTCTTGTTTAAAATCTAATAAATATATAAAAGAATTAATATTTCCACTACCACTAGAAATCCCACAACAAATGCCGTGCTCACCTGTGTCATCAATATCAAAATCGCAAATATAATCTTCAGAAAAAAAATAACTATATTTTTCAACATTTTTGTTATTAAAAATTTTAAGCTCAGAAAGATAACTTTGAGAATCGGTAAGAATGCCATAGGTTCCATTTTCGGCTATATTACATGAAATTATATTTTTATCAGTATTTAAATTTAGTGTATTCTCGCAAATATTTTCAATTTTTAAATTTTTTCCTCCTATGTCATAAATAATCGCTCTCAAACCAGATATTTTTAAGCACGGATTGTTAAAATTATGTTTGTTATTTCTTAAAATACGTCCAGAATTGTTAAAAATTATAAATGAATTATCTGTTAAAATAACAGGATTTTTGTTAATCATACCACAATTATGTTTAATAATATTATTACTAGAAAATTCGCAAGCATTTTTATTATTTAATTTAAGCAAAAAAACAGTGCTTTTTAACCATAAAAATATATTTTCTGGATAAAATTTTGTTGTATTCGACCAAAGAAATAAAAACAAGAACAAACTTATTAACAATAAAAATATTTTTTTTATTTCATTAAAAATAGTTTTGTTTTTTAATACCTTCATAACAATTTTAAATTCACTTTACTTCTAATTTAATATTATCATAATACACTTTGTTCAAATACAAACCATGTGGAGGAGCAGTTGGACCTGCACAAGATCTATCTTTTTTGTTAATTATTTCTGGAATATCTTTCACTTTTATTTTATTTTGAGCTATTCTTAACAAAGTTCCCACTATAATTCGTACCATATTATACAAAAAACCATCAGCACTAATTTTTATTTCTACTAAATTATTTTGTTTAATAACACTAAAATCATATACTTTTCTTGTCATATTTTGTATTTTTCTATTGTCTAAAGTAGCAAAAGAAGTAAAGTCATGACTACCTATAAAATAATTTCGTGCACTATTTAATAATTCACAATCTAAATTATACCAATAATGCAGAGCATAACTGTTCATAAACGGATTTCTAATTTTGTGGTTCCAAATTTTGTAAATATATTCTTTACCGATACATGAATATCTCGCATGAAATTTCTCATCTACTTCAAATGACTTTTTAACACAAATGTCATCAGGTAAATACCTATTCATAGCATATACAATATTATTTAAACCAATTTTACTTGAAGTTTTAAAACTAACGCAATACATGTTAGCATGAACTTTACTGTCAGTTCGGCTACAACCTTTAATATCTACGTTTTCATTGAGTACATTTTTTAGTGCAATTTGAAACATTTTTTGTACAGTAATCGCATTTTTTTGTACTTGCCAACCAGAATATCTAGTACCATCATAGCTAATAACCAATAATATATTTCTAGTTAATTTTTCATTAAAAACTCGCATGTTAACACCCCGCATACTAACAAAGTTGTAACAATTAAAATTAAAATATCATTTTTGTTAAATTTAAATAAAAAATAATTTGTGTGAGAGCTATTTACGTCATAACCGCGCAAAATCAAAGCTTCTGCGAGTTCATTAGATTTTCTCATTGACAAAACAAAAACTGGTACAACTAATAAACAATATTTATTTAACTTTTTAATTAAATTTTTATCTTGAAAATTTACGCCCCTCGAACGTTGCGAATCATATATTTTAACAAATTCCTTTTGTAATATTGGCATAAATTTTAATGTAATTATAACGGCAAGAGAAATATTTTTTGGATTAATTTTAAAAAATTTTAACGGTTTTAATAAACTTTCAATAGAATACGCTATATCATTAGGTGAAGTTGTTAATATCATAAGATTATTTATCAATATTACAGAAAATAACTTTATAAAAAAAATAAAATTTAACAAAATTTTATTAAAATCCAAATATAATAATTCTTTATATGCAATTTTATAAATAAATTCAAAAAATAAATTCATAAACACACTAAACACAAAAATTAATATTAAAAA
>CAYYWE010000004.1:0-21951 GCA_964475315.1 uncultured Eubacteriales bacterium | reverse complement strand
ATATTTTGGACAGTTTTTTTGTTTATATACAAAAAAATTAAGTTATTTTAGTATTTTTTTATTATTTACACACAATGTAAAATAAATACAAAACACAAACAAAAAAATATTACCGAAAATATTTATCTTATTTTCCGTAATCATAAAATCATTATTAATATTACTTAAAAAAGTAGGTACATAAACTTCAAAATAATTCAATAAAATTTTAGTGATTATAGCAGACAAACTAGAACTAATTATTTTAAAAATATTAAAATTAATATAATTAAAATCAGTATTTTTTAATATTGAAATAATTTGAAAATGTGTACATAAACCACCATAATTAATCATAAACGAAATTATCTCAGGTAAAACAAAATTATTTTTTAAGAAACAAATTCCAGAAGTAATTTCTAAAAAAGATTGTATTAAAAAAATAATATTATTATCTAGATTTTTAAATAAATTTAAATAATTTATAATAAATATTAAACATGTAAAAATTATCACTATAAAACATATGTTAATTATATTGTTTGAAGTTTCTGATACCGTATCAACAAAAACTTCAGATAATTTTGTGTTATTATATACATTTTTGATATTATTTTTGTGGTAAAATTTTCTGTGTTTAATTCTCGAAATTACTCCAGAAATTATTCCTATTAAAATTGACGTCAAAATTTGAGAAAATAAAATAATCCTTGCCAAAAATTGATTTTTTAATATAGAAAATCCTAAAAAATTTATTACAAAACCAGGTCCTGAATTTACTGTAAATTTTAATAATCTGTTAAGTTGTTCTGAGTTTATTTCTTTATTTTCAAATAATTTTTTAGCACAAATTGCACCTACAGGATATCCGCCAATAATACTTAAAATTATAGCCGGAAAAGCTGATCCAGGTAAATAAAACAAAAATTTATTAATTACATTAAAATATTTTTTAAAATAATCAAGAATTTGTGAATTTACTATAAATTTTGATAAAAACATAAGCGGAAAAAGTGATGGAACCAATATTTTAACACTGTATTCTATTCCTGTTAAAACTCCTGAAATTATAACTTTTGGTGTAGTAATAATTAAATATATTAACATAACCAAACAAAAAAACAATATAATTCTATATATATTTTTAAAAATAAAAAATCATTCCTAAATAAAATTAATTTTATATTTTTATTTATATGTGATTTTTGACCATAATTGAACATATATTTTGAGTAATATTATTAGTTTCACGAGGTGACAATGCGAATTGCCGGATAATAAATTTCGAAAAATCGGAAAATTATGTTGTATCGAGAATTTAAAAAATTTTTCTACTGACATAATATTAAATTCTGTAAATTTAGAAATGAAAGGAAACCGCGAGGCAATTATTGAAGGTTGCAAGAGCATTGCCACTTATGATGAAAACGTAATTAAAATTAATATGAACAAAATGTCAATATGTTTTTTTGGAAGAAATATGGGAATAAAGTGTATGACTTCAGATTCTTTAATAATTCATGGATTCATCACATCTATTGAGTTTATTACATAAATTTATTAATAAAAAAGTGAGTTTTTTAGTATATGTTAATAAATATTTTGCGTTGGTTTCGAGGTTATGTATTATTTAAAATCAATAATAAATCAGAAAAATTTGTAAATAAAATACTAAAAAATAATATTATTTTGTGGGATTTTAAAAAAAATAATCATAATTTTTATGCTAAAACTTCAATTTTAGAATACAAAAATTTAAAAAAAATATCACAAAAAACAGATCCAAAAACTAAAATTGTAAAAAAATACGGTTGGCCATTTTTTATATTAAAATATCAAAAAAGAGCTGGTTTACTGGTCGGAATTATATTATTTTGTACAATATTATGGGTTTTGTCTTTATTTATATGGAAAATTGACATATACGGAAACGAGAATATTTCTAATCAAGAAATTATGTATGTTCTAAAAAATTTAAATATACATACAGGTATTTTTAAAAATAATATAAATTCTTATTTAATAAAACAAAATATTATGTCTAAAATTAATAATATTTCTTGGATTTCTATAAATATTCAAGGAAGTCATATGAAAATTTTGATTAAAGAAAAAATTAAAACCCCTGAAATTGTTGACAATTATAATATTCCGTGTGATATTATCTCAAATTCAGAAGGTCAAATTTGTCGAATAGAGACATTTAGCGGGATCCCTTTAGTAAATATAGATGATGCTGTTACCGAAAATCAAATATTAATTAGCAGTATTGTACAAAACGACAACAATATAAATTTTGTCCACGCCGATGGTAATGTTTATGCTAAAACAAAATATATTATAAACAAAAAAACAAATTTACATCGATTTGATTCTAAAAATACTGATAAAATAATTAAAATATACAAAATTAATTTGTTTAACAAAGAATTTATATTAAATTTCTGGGACAAACACAAAATAAACGAACAGTTTAAAATCACAAAAATTAATAAAAAAATAAGTATTTTTAATATAGAATTACCAGTTTGCTTAAATCAAGATATTTGTTATTTTCAAGAATGCGAAGAAAAAATATTATCTGAAGAAGAAGCTTTAATTTTTAATATTAAAAATATTTTAAAAAAAGAAAAAATAAAATTTAAAAATAAAGAAATCATATCCAGACATCTTGAAAGTCACTTAGAAAATAACGAAGAATATGTTACAGAAATTACGATTATTTGTATTGAAAACATATCTAAAAAACAAGTGCATAATACATAATTTTTAAACTTATTTTGAATTATATTTATTTAAATCTAACATTTTTTCTGTACTTGAGACTACAACGCATGTAACACAATCGCCCATTACATTTACCGTTGTGCGCATCATATCAAGAATTCTGTCAACACCCAGAACCAAACCTATACCCTGAACCGGTAAGCCTACTGATTCTAACACCATAGCCATCATAATCATACCTACACCTGGTATCCCCGCTGTTCCTATTGAAGCCAAAACCGCACTGACCACTACTGTTAACATAGCCTGAAAAGTTAAATTTATATTATACGCCTGTGCTATGAAAACCGCCGTAACGCCCTGAACTATCGCAGTTCCAGCCATGTTGACAGTAGCACCTATCGGCAACACAAACTGATACAACGAACTCTGAACTCCTGACTCTTCCATCATTTTCATACTTACTGGCAATACTGCGTTACTTGAAGCGGTAGAAAAAGCTACTCCCGCAACTTTCGTATATTTCTTCAAAAATTTACTAAAAGATAATTTTGCTATAAACTTTAACATACTCCCATAGACAAGAACAACGTGAACTATTAATGCAATTCCGAACACAATTACCATTTTTGTAACACCTATAAGCGATTCGGTGCCTGTCGAATAAACCATCGTAGATATCAAAGCAAACACCCCGATAGGTGCAATTTTCATCACTATTGACACTATTTTCATAATACTCATGTTTATTATGTTAAATATATCTAAAACTTTTTTAGATTTCTCACCCATTGTTCCAAGTGAAATACCTAAAAATACCGCAAACACTAAGATTTGTAACAAATTTCCTTTTGACATAGACTTAATAGGATTACTAGGAATTACATCCAAAAGCATGTCTACAATATTCTTTGTTTCTTGTGAACCTATATTATTTTTAATATTATCATATTCTAAATTTAACCCTAACCCAGGTTTAAATATATTTGCACACAATATTCCTATAACTATCGCTAGTACCGTCGAAACAAAAAAATAAAACACAGTTTTTATACCGATCTTGCCTAGTTTTTTTGTGTCACCAAAAGATGAAATTCCGCATATCAGTGACACAAATACCAATGGTATAACCGTCATTTTAATCAAACCTATGAAACCAGAGCCTAATAATCTCATTACTCCGTTCACTATTATATCATCTATATACCAACTGTTTGGTAAAAATTTCATTACAAATCCAAAAATTATCCCTAATATAAGACCCGAAATTAACAAAAAAGTATTATTTTTTAGTATTTTTTTCATTAAAATTCCACCTTTTGTGTTAAAAAATACTAACCAATTTAATTATTAAAACAATAACAATCATAATGATATCATAGTCAAAAACTCTGTCATCTCCCAAATCATCAAACAAAAATTATATTTTTTCACACCTAAAATTTACTCCTATTGATATATTAATATACAAATATACATAACTCATAATCTTACACAAATTTACAACATTTTTTTGTGTCTTAATACTATCCAAGTTATAAATACTGATATAACCATAAGTATAAACGGTGCCCAGGAGCTTTCCATAAGCGGTATGCCCGGATTGTTCATACCATATATTCCAGAAACTATTGTCGGCATTGACAATATTAAAGTTATTGAAGCTAAATATTTCATACTAACGTCTAAATTATTAGAAATTAATGAAGAATATGCTTCCATCGACGTTGACAAAATATCTAAATATATTGCTGACATTTCGGATGCCTGCGTAATTTCGAGTATTACATCTTCGAGCAAATCCAACTCTTCTTCGTTCAATTTTACATACTTACCACGTGATAATTTTCTTAACATCCCATTGACTGATTTTAAAGAAGCCGAAAAATATACCAACGATTTCTCTATTTCTACCAACTGTATTAACTCTTCATTTTTCATGTTTTTTTTAAGTTCTTCTTCGACTCTTTGTGTAATTTTGTTTATTTGTGTCAGATACTGCAAATATTTCACAGCAGTACGAAATAGTATTTGGAGCGCAAACCTGACTTTATCTTCAGGACACGCTGAACGTATTGCACCTTCCGCAAACTCATCCATTATAGAATTTTCTCTTAATGCTATTGTAATAATATTCTCGCTTGTCAGTATTATACTCATTGGATTAGTGTAATATGTAAAGTTATTGCCAGTTTTGTCAACCACAGGGCTATCTATAATTATTAAAGTGTTTTCGCCCTCTGTGTCTATGTGTGTGCTTTCTTCTTCATCTAAAGAAGATTTTAACAAGTCTACATCTATTTTAAATTCTTTCATAATGTAATTTATTTCAGCTTCATTGGGGTCTATACATCGCACCCAGCAACCTTTTTCATACTGTTCTACTTCTCGTATGCGACCGTCCATCGTTTTATGATATTTTATCATTAATTTATGCTCCTTTCAATAACATTTTCTATACAACGCGTATTTTCTCTAGATTTTATCATGTTTTTATTTTTTTGTACATACTTTTAAATATAAAAATTTATACTACTTTCTTGATTTTTTTTGTATAATTTAATCCAAAATTTTTAATATTATTTATTTTGTACAAAAACATATTAAAAAATAAAATTTTATTATTTTTTATTTTTATACTAATTACTAATATTTTGCAAAAATTAAACACTTGACAAAATAGTTGTGATAATATATTATTTATATATAGAGTTTAAAATTGGATTTGACAAGATAAAATAGGGATGTAAATAATATATGGTTAAAAATAATTTTAAGATAGTTCGTAGAGAATTTTGGCTGGGTATTTTGTGTTTTTTTGTGTTTTTTGGCAGTAATTTAGTAGTAAATGGTAAAGAAGATAATGACAAAAAATATACCAAAATTTTAAGTGTTTTTAAGTGCGGTAATATACCGAAGATGTCAAAAAACAGTCCGTTTAATGAAGTAGACGCTATGGTGTTTTCTGAGATAATGTATTTGCCGATGAGCATGATAAATTTAATTGATATTAATTACTTTGAGAACATATTTGGTGATATTATAAACGAACTTGAGAAAGACGAGCCCAAGAATAATTGTAAGAATATAACTATAAAAGAGTATTATGATAAGTTAGTTAGTATGTTGAAACAGGAAAAAAAATTGTCTGAGTTTTGTTTACATAATAAAGAGTTTCATAATTGTGAGTATTACATAAATAATTACTCAAGTGACAATAATGAATGGTTACTAGATAGGTTAAAATTATTAGAGTACATGTCCAAATGTGAGAGATATAAAGACGTAGTTATAAGTGATTTTAGCGGGAAATATTGTGACATAAACCAGAGCGAACCAGAACAATTTGCGGCAGTAATTTTTAATCTTGATAAAAATGTGAAACTGGTTGCATTTAGAGGAACAGATTGTACGTTGGCAGGCTGGAAAGAAGATGCAGATATGTCGTGGGATGATGAGACGCCTAGTCAAAGGGACTCTGCCAAGTACTTAAAAAAAATTTGTAGTAAGTACCCTGATTCTAGGTTTTACTTAGCAGGGCATTCTAAAGGCGGAAATTCTGCAATGTATTCAAGTTTAAAACTGTGTGAGAAATACCCAGAAAATATTAACAAAATTTTAGGTATTTTTAATTTTGATGGTCCTGGTTTAAGAAGTGACATAATAGAGAAACATAAAATAGGTTTTGATTTAATATCACGTAAGATACGAGTTTTTTTGCCACAAGCTTCTATTATAGGTCGAATGATGATGTCAAACTCGTATGACAATAACAGAGTTATGTATGTTTATAGTACTGGAAATGGCGGTGTCTCGCAGCACAACTTGCTTTCCTGGGAGGTTAACAAGACATATTTTGAGAAAGATTGTAAAAAATTTAATTTAACTGAAGAGGTACCAGAAAGTGAATTAATGTATGACGTTTGGGAACATATTTTAAAATATTCTCAAAAAAGTTATTTAAGAATTTTTTTTGAAATGGTTTTTAAATTTCTAAATGAAAATAATATAAGTTTTGACTCTAATAAAAGTGTTTTGGAAATTGTTGAAGATATATTTTCAAAATATATCAGCTGCGCTGAAGATATTATAGAAGATTTATTTTCAAAAGAGTGTACCAATGAAAATATTAAAATTTTTAAAGATACTATTGATTTATTATTAGAATCTGTAATGTCTTCGTACTGGAATAAATATAAAAAAGTGAACGAGAGTTTGCAAGTTTCTGGTGTTTTTACGGGTGCACTTGAAGATATAGAAAGTTCTGGGTATGTATATACCAATTGGAGTTCAATTTTGTGGGCTGTTGTAAATAAAATATTTGATTTTTCGTTTCTTGCAAATTTAATCAGAGAATTAATTTGAAAAACACTACAGATATAGGAGTAAAACATATGGAATTACTAAATAATAATGAGTTGATTTATATTTCGGGTGGGAAATTAAACAAAGAAACTATAAAAACTATGGAGCATAGTAGATTTTGGTCTGGGTTTTATCGTGCAGGCCAGGTCGTTTGCGGAGGCATAGGTGGTGTTGTGGGGGGTGCTTTATGCATAAGTAGAGATTATACTGAAACTAAAAAATACAATGATGAAGAGTGTAAAAAAGTAAAAAGTATAGAAAAAACCAAGTCTTGGCATGTGAGTCCAGTTATGTGTGGAGGTGGAGCTGTAGTAGGTTCTATGGTAGGCTTAAAAATATGGGATAGTATAATAAACGGTATTTTAGGATAAATTTAATAAATTTGGTGTTAATTTATGAATATCTCAGATGAATTTATAAGTGAACTTAAAGAAAAAAATGATATTTGTGATATAGTTTCTCAATATGTAGACTTAAGTCATAAAGGTAGAAATTTAATGGGAATATGCCCATTTCATACTGAAAAAACTGCTTCTTTTTGTGTTTATCCTAATAGTAGTTCTTTTTATTGTTTTGGATGTGGCGTCGGCGGAGACGTGATTAGTTTTATTAGATTAATAGAAAATTATGATTATATAGAAGCTGTAAAATATTTGTCTGACAGAGCTGGTTTAAATTTTGAGATTTCTAATAACGAAGATATTAATTACAAAAAAAAACTAATTATATATGAAATAAATAGGGAAAGTGCGAAATTTTATCACAAGTGTCTAATGGGCAAGCAAGGCGAAAAAGCCCGCAAATATTTAAATTCTAGGGGGATAAATAAAAATATTATCATAAGATTTGGTCTGGGATACTCGCCGGAAAATAAATTTTCACTACTAGACTATTTACAACAAAAGAATTATAATACAGAAGACATATTGCTGTCGAATATGAGTTATAAATCTCGTAATTTGAAACATATTGACAGATTTTATAACAGATTAATGTTTCCAATTATAGATATTCGCGGTAATGTTGTCGGATTCGGTGCACGTAGTTTGACCGGTGAGATACCGAAATATATTAATACTTCTGATACTATGATATTTAAAAAAAGTAATAATTTATTTGGATTAAATTTTGCTATAAAGTCAAATTTGAAAAATTTAATTTTGACAGAAGGTTATATGGACGTAATTTCACTTCATCAAGCTGGATTTAAAAATTCAGTAGCTACGTTAGGTACCGCTTTGACAGACTCTCAAGCAAAGTTAATCTCGAGATACACAGAAGAGGTGATATTATCTTACGACTCGGACGAGGCAGGCAAAAAAGCTTCAGATAGAGCCACAAAAATTCTTAAAGATAATAATTTAAAAGTAAAAATAATTTCTCTTCCAGACTGTAAAGACCCTGATGAATATTTAAAAAAACACGGTAAAAGTGCCAAACTAAAATTTGGTAATTTAATACAGAATTCTAAAAACGACATAGAATATAAATTATTTTTGTTAAAATCAGAGTGTGATATATCAAACTCAGATGGAAAAATAAAATATCTTACTGAAAGCTCAAAAATACTGGCTTCTTGCAAAAATAAAATAGAGCGTGAAGTATATGCTTTGAGTATAAGTAATGAAATTGGTGTAAGTAAATCTGTGATTTTAATACAAATTAACAAGTACATAAAACAAATTTTGAATAAAAACAAAAGTCAAGAATTTAAAAATATTACTAAAATCACATCAGGATTTAATGATAATATAAATAAACAAAAATATAATAATTTGAGAGCTTGTATAGCTGAAGAAAATATTATTTCTTATATTATTAATAATTATGATAGATATAACAAAAAAATCATTGATTTATTAAATAATAGTTTACACGAAAATTTATTTATTACTGATTTTAATAAAAAAGTTTTTGTCAGTATAAAAAACATAATTATGTCTGGAAAAAGACTAGATATTTCCAGTATTTATAATAATTATAATTCTGAATTTTCTGTTAGAGAAATAGGAAGAATAACTAAGATAGCTTGTAATTGTAATATTAATATTACTCATGAAAGTTCTATACACGAGTATATAAATATACTTATTGAAGAGCATGAAAAACAAAAGCTTAAAAATACAAACAATATTTCAGAACTTGAGATCCAAGATTTTATAAAAAAATTAAAAAAATAAGCCAAAAATATAAAATTATAAAATATAAAAGGAGGAGCAAAATGACAGACAAAAATAAAAATTTACAAGAAAATAATAACACAAATTATAATACAGAAGAAATGAATAGTCACGAAAAAACTGTAATAGAAAACGTCGTAAAAGACCTGGCAAAACAAACCAAAACTTCACGTCATATTAGCACTAACGACATACTTAATGCTATGGGGGACGTAAGTTTTGACCCAGACGAAATTGAGCACCTTTACGATTCTATAGAGTCTCTTGGCGTAGAAATTAATGATGATTATATCGGCAGTTCTGATAGTAATAACACGTCTTATAATAACTCTGAAGATATCCAATATGTACCATATGACCCAGTGAAAACATATTTGCGTGAAATAGGCTCCATACGTTTGTTAAGTTTGGAAGAAGAATTAGAACTTGCGCAAAAAGTATCTAACGGTGATGAACGCGCCAAGGACAAGCTCACTGAAGCAAATTTAAGATTAGTAGTAAGTGTAGCCAAAAGATATCTAGGCCGTGGAATGGGACTACTAGATCTAATTCAAGAGGGAAATTTAGGACTTATTAAAGCTGTCGAAAAATTCGATTATTCCAAGGGATTTAAGTTCTCGACTTATGCAACATGGTGGATTCGACAAGCTATAACCCGTGCAATAGCCGACCAGTCTAGAACTATCAGAATCCCAGTCCATATGGTCGAAACTATGAATAAAGTACGTAAAGTTTCAGGACAATTACTGCATAACAATGGACATGAACCTACACCAGAAGAAGTTGCTGAAGAACTTGAAATCTCGACCGAAAAAGTACGCGAAATTATGAGAGCATCTCAGGATCCACTTTCTCTAGAAACACCATTAGGCGAAGAAGACGATAATCATTTAGGTGACATGATTCCAGATACAGACGGTTCTGAACCAGTCGAAGAAACTTCTTTAAAATTACTTCGTGAGCACTTATTAGAAGTCTTACAAACTTTGACCCCACGTGAACAAAAAGTCTTAAAAATGAGATTTGGGCTATGTGATGGCAAACCGAGGACTCTCGAAGAAGTAGGGTTAGAATTTGACGTAACTCGCGAACGTATTAGACAAATAGAATCTAAAGCATTACGTAAATTACGTCATCCTACTAGGTGTAAAAAACTCAAAGACTATCTTGACTAAAATATATTACTATTTTAGTTTTTTTGTTAATTAATATTTAAAAAAATATAATATTTTTTTAAATATATTTCTAAATAGAAATATTTAGAGCTTGGTTATATAAATTAATATCAAAATTTTTTCTAAATTCAAGACTTTGAGATATATCACAGTCTTGGATTTTGTTATTTTTTAATAGTATAGACTTGTTTTTTTTGTTATTAATTACAATTTCTGAAGCATAATAACCCATATTGCTAGCTATAATTCTGTCCCTGGCGTTAGGGGAACCACCACGCTGAACATGACCCAAAATAGTACATCTGGTATGTACACCTGTTGCAAGTTCAATTTTATTAGAAAATTCCATAGTTTTTTGGCAACCTTCAGCTATTATAATTATAAAATGTTTTTTGCCAATTTTTTGAGTAAATTTAATTTTTTGAACTATATCTTTTTGAAAATCACATGGAACTTCAGGTACTAGAATAGACGTTGCACCAGTAGATATGCCTATGTGAAGTGCTAAATCACCACATTTTCTGCCCATCACTTCGACAATGTTACAAGTATCATGCGAACGGGCGGTGTCACGTAACTTATCAATCATGTTAACGCCGGTATTCAAAGCTGTGTCAAATCCAATAGAATATTCAGTGTAGCCTATGTCATTGTCTATAGTAGCTGGAACAAAAATACAATTTATACCCAAATCTGCCAAATCGCGTGCTCCAAATAAACTTCCATTACCGCCTATAATTACTATCGTGTCTAGATTAAATTCCTCACAAATTTTTATAGCCATTTTTAATCCTGATCTTGTCTTAAATTCAGGATCACGTGATGTACGCAAAATTGTACCGCCCCTGTGCAAAATATCAGAAACCGTTCGGATGTTCATTTCGAACAAATCCCCAGTTCTAAGACCAAAATACCCACTGTTTATGCCAAAAACTTTCATATTATTTGAAACAGCGTGCCTTACAAAAGATCTAATTACAACATTCATACCTGGAGCGTCGCCACCACTAGTTAATATTCCTATATTTTTTGACATAATTTTAATCTCCTTCTTATTTTTTTATCTTTTATATTTTTTATAAAACAAAAACATTAAAACAGTACATAATTATATATTTATATATATATTCGGTACTGTTTTTTGTTGTTTATAAATAAAATCTTAGTGAGTACGTCGTCTGCGACTTCTTTTTTTATTTACATCAGGAATTAAATTATTATAACTACTTTTATCATCTTTATTATTTTTCTGATTTTGGGCTTCGCCACGATCTTCAGCCAAAGTTACTTCAACATCAAAAGAATCACTATGATTACTATAAGTTCTTCTTCTGCTATTCGTACGATAAATACTCAATTTTACAGTATCTCCTGGCTTGTGGTCATATAACTCACCATAAAACACATCAAAACTTGTAATATTCACGTCATTAATTTTAGTAATTATATCGCCCGTCTGTATGCCTGCATTACGTAAATTACTATCTTCATTGATTTCAGCGATAACTAAACCGATTGGCACATTATATAATTGCGCTTGATAATTACTGATCATTTTAGCTGATATACCTAATTTTACTCGCCCTGAAACATAACCAAATTTGATAATATCACTTACAATTTCTTTAAGAGTATTTGATGGAATTGCAAAACCCATACCCTCAACGCCTGTAGCGCCAATCTTTAATGTATTCATACCAATGACTTGACCGTACATATTAATCAACGCACCACCTGAGTTCCCAGGGTTTATTGCAGCATCCGTTTGGATATATTTCACAAGACTTTTCGGGGAGCCATCAGCAGAACGTCCCACCGCAGAAACAATTCCTCTGGTCAAAGAACTAGCAAAGTCCAATCCAAAAGGATTTCCCAATGCAAGTACCGATTCTCCAACTTTAACTTGTTCAGAGTCACCTAAAGTTACACATTGTAAATCAGTTTTTTCACATTTTATAACCGCTATATCTGTCCTCGTGTCATACCCAATGACCGCACCAGAAAACTCCTCTTCTGTGTTTAATACTATTTTAACACTGTGCTCTTTTGTGTTATCTATAACATGAGCATTTGTCACTATGTAACCCTTCGGATCTATTATAATTCCAGAACCTTGCGCAATCGGATCGGAAATTATGTCCGCATCCGAGTCATACACTACCACACCCACTACACTTGGTGCAACTAGACTATAAACACTTTCTGCCGAAATTTGCCTTTCATCTTCAGGTTTTGTCTCATACTTTATATCCGGAGTATCCAAAACTTTGCTCTCGGTTTTATCAAAATTCACTTGGTCTTTATCTAAAATATCATTCTTTATAACATAAAACATAAGAAAAACTATCAAAGAACTCAAAAAAGCTATTATACCATACAGAACATACTTTAATTTATTACCACTATTTTTTTTCAAATCATCACCGAGATCTTCTTGATTATTTTCATTATTATTACTATTATCAACAAAATCTTTATATTCTTCGAGTTCTATAAACCCTCGGTTATCAAATTTTCTGTCATCCATAGTTTTCTTCTCCCCGTCAGTGGTTTTATTTTTTTGTTTTGTTTATTTTTTTTAATATTTTCCAACTCACTATCAAGCAGTGGTTTAACATCTATAGTTTCACCATTGTTTCTACTATACGTTAACTTTACAGCACAAAGTTCAAGCAATGTATTAATATCTGCGCCAGAAAACTCTTTAGTTTGTCCAGCAAGATCAGCAGCGGTCATACCTATGTTATCTAAAAGCCCATTATACTGAAGGCTATATTTTTCAATAATACTTTTTCTCTCATCTTCATTAGGAAGTCCTATCTCAATTTTTTGGTTAAACCGTCCAGACCTTGTAAAAGCATCGTCTAGTGAATCCAACCTATTTGTAGCTACTATAACTAAAAACGAACCGTCACACTGAGAGTTGAGATCTGTAAGACAAGTCAATAGTTGATTTAAAGTCTGGTCCCGCTCTGAGTCACCACTGCTACCTCCACCTCGTTTCCCGCCTACAGCATCAATTTCATCTATAAACACTACACACTTTTTATACTTTTTTACTTCAGCAAATAATTTGCGAACACGATCAGCTCCATTACCAACATACAATTTGACAAACTCTGAACCTGCAACATTGAAAAACGGAACATTTGCAGCCCTAGCTACGGCCTTCGCAAACATAGTTTTACCAGTACCTGGAGGCCCGTATAATATTACCCCTTGCATTCTAGATTTTATTCCACTCTTATTATAAGCTTCGTAGTTTTTTAACCGATCTATAGCTATTAAAAATTCTCTTTTGACATTTTCATATCCACTTATATTATCAAAAGAAACGTTTATATCACCTGGAAGAACAAAATTAAATTCACTGTAGTTCCGTTTACAGTCATCCCTTGTACTGTCATCCTGTTTACTGTCGTTCAAGTTCCTATCTATGCTATCAAATACTGCTCCCACACTCTTTAAACCATTTTCAAGCGAACCCAAACCTTTAATCAAACTGTACGCAATTACAGTGCGCCCTATCAAGTTGAGCATTGACGTTGTTAATGAAACATAGTTTTTTATTTTGTCATTACTATTTTGGCTTTTTTTCAAATTTAAATTACCAATAGGTTTAATATCATTGGTAGCACTCGGCATATCATTAACCACAGCATCAACTGGTTTCGTATAGCACGCATCACCTGGCACTGCACTAGCAAAACCTGCTTGAGCATACATCCCAAAAGTATAACTACCAGCTAATATTAGCGACAGAACCTTATTTTTGTTTGAAAACTTCATAAAAATTTACTCTCCTAAATTAACTATCGTTTTTATTCATATTTTATCACTGAGTTTATATTTTTGCAATACCTATTTTTCACATAAAACAAAAAATTTTTAACGTATGAAATATTAAAATAATAACAAAAAAATTATTTCCCATTCGTTCTTTATAAAATACTCGTGTTTTTCAAACCATACCGATTTTCCTCTACAGTTATATCAAACATTATTTCACGAATAACTAAATCCCAAGTGATACGAGATACATCTTTTTGTTGTCGTACCTCTGCTTACCCTGTAGCAAAAACAAGTTGATATGTAGCCCATGAAAAAAATTCTGTAAAACAAAAAATTTCGAAATCACAGAAAACGCTTTGCTCTTAAATTCAATTTAATCACTGCTATTTGCAATTATCAGCCTTTGTCTTAATTTGCAGGAGATCAATTCTTTCTTCTTTGTTTTTGCTTGCGACAGTTCATCATGTTTTTATTATATCATTTTTTGTCTATTATTTGTTTTAAAAAAATTGTTTTCAAGATTTTTGATTTTGATTGTTGAAAACTTTTATAATATAGTATATGATTCGAAAATAAATATTTTAGTAAAAATAAAATATTATTAACATGGAGGTTCTGTATTCTATGAACTCTTTTATCGAAGCGTGGAATTTAATTTGTGATTTTTGTAAATCTAGAATTACTTCTGTTGCTTATAAGACTTGGATCAGTAAAATTGAACCTGTTAAATTAAATTTTGATAACAAACAGGCTATATTGTGTGTTCCAAATGAATTTTACAGACAGACTCTTACTAAATGTTACGTTGAATTGTTACAAGAAGCTTTAAACGAAGTTTTCGGAATGAATTTTGATATTATTTTTAGAATTCCTAGTGAATTGGAAAATAATAATAACTCACAAAATAATAATTCAGAATATGATTTTACTTTTGAGACATATATAGTTGGGTCTTCGAACAAATTTGCACATGCTGCAGCACTAGCAGTAGCTTCAAATCCGGCGGGAGCTTATAACCCATTGTTTATATACGGAAATTCAGGTTTAGGAAAAACTCATTTATTATACGCTATATGTAATGAAATACAAAAAAATGATTACAAAAAAGTATGTGTATATATAAAAGGTGATGATTTCACAAATGAATTAATAGAGTCTATAAGAAAAAATAATACAGAAGAATTTCACCAAAAATACAGAGAAGCAGATGTATTATTAGTAGATGATATACAGTTTATAGCTGGAAAAGATTCTACACAAGAAGAATTTTTTCACACTTTTAATTCTTTGTATGAAGCTAAAAAACAAATAGTATTAACATCAGACAGGCCGCCAAAAGAAATCCAGACTTTAGAAGACAGATTGAGAACAAGATTTGAATGGGGATTAATAGCTGATATACAACCACCTGATTTCGAAACAAGAATCGCAATAGTAAAAAGAAAAGCAGAATTACTAGGAATAAAAATGCCAAACGAAGTAAGTGAGTATATAGCCAAGAAATTAAAAAATAATATTAGACAACTTGAAGGCGCTGTGAAAAAAATGAAAGCTCATCACATATTGGGTGGAGCTCCATTGGTAATACCCACAGCACAAATTGCAATTTCAGACATACTAAACAATGACCAACCGCCACCAATAACAGTTGAAAAAATAATAGAAGAAGTAGCCAGAACTTTTAGTGTAACTCCAGAAGACATAAGATCTGCAAAAAGATCTGCGAATATTTCTACAGCTAGACAAATTTCTATGTATATAGTCCGCGAAATTACACAGTTACCATTGGTATCTATAGGCGAAGAATTCGGCGGTCGTGATCACTCAACAATAGTCTATGCCTTGCAACAAGTTGAAAAAACACTCTCAAAAGACTCTAAAACAAAAGCTATGGTGGAAGATATTATAAAAAATATCCGTGACAGATAAAAAAATAATACATTTTTAAATTAACAAGTTTTCAACTTTCAACACAGAGTTTTCAACAAAATTGTGGAAAAGAAAAAAAACTCAAAAATTATTCACATTTATAAACAAATTTTCAAAATTAAATTCACAGACAAGTTTATATTACGAAATAAGTGTTTATCCAAATTTCTTTTGGATTTCAACTTTTCCACAGCTCCTATTACTACTACTAAATTATTTATATATATTTATATATAAAAAAACAAATTTATTTCCAAAGAGGTATATTTAATGAAATTCACATGTGAAAAAAGTCTATTAGCCAATGCTCTTTCAAATGTACAAAAAGCAGTTGCTACTAGATCTACAATTCCTGCTCTAGAAGGAGTGCTAATTAAAACTATAGGAGATAATTCAATAGAATTATGTGCTTATAATACTGAAATGGGTATAAAAACTAATATTCAAGCTAATATATACAAACCTGGAGAAACAGTAATAAATTCTCATATATTTACAGAAATAATAAAAAAGTCTCCATGTGACACAGTAGAAATAGACATAAAAGAAAATTTTTTAATAAAAATAAAAGCTGGACAAAGCTACTTTGAACTAATAGGTATAAATCCCGAAGATTTTCCAAACTTACCTAATGTTTCACAAACAGACAGTATTAAATTATCTGTAGATACAGTAAGATCTATGATTAAACAGACAATATTTGCAATCTCAGATAACGACAGTAAACCCGCACATACTGGTACTTTATTTGAAATTTCAGACGGTGAAATAGTCCTAGTATCTGTAGACGGTTTTAGACTTGCTATGAGAAAAGAAAAAATTCAAGAACGTAATCTAGAATACAGATTTATAGTACCAGGAAAAACTCTAAGAGAATTACTCAGACTCCTTCCTAGTAGCCCCAATATTAATTTAAATAACAATTTGGAAAATAAAAATCCTGAAAATTCTAAAAATAATAATCAAGAAGAAAAATATGTAAAAATTACAACTGGTATGAGACATATTTTATTTGAAGTAGAAAATTATATTATAATTTCAAGATTGCTGGACGGTGAGTTTCTAGACTATCAGGCTACTATACCCGAAAATTCTGTTTCTAAAATTCGTGTCTCTACTAGTGACTTTATAGAAAGCATAGAACGTGTTTCTCTTATGATCTCTGACAGATTAAAAAGTCCAGTAAGATCTATATTTTCAAAAGACAAAATTAATTTATCTTGTTGTACAAACCTAGGAAAATCTAGCGACGAATTAGATTGTACTAGCAATATACAAAACGACGAATTTAAAGAAATAGCTTTTAACAGTAAATATATGTCTGAATCACTAAAATATTCTGACTGTGATGAAGTATATATTTATCTAAACAGTAATTTAAGCCCTATGAAAATCACACCTGTATCTGGAGACCAATTCTTATTTTTAGTATTACCAGTAAGAATAAAACCAGAAAACAATATATAATTTATAAAAAACATAAAATTTTATTATGATATTACAAGAGCTAAATATAAATAATTACAGAAATCTAGAAAAAAATACGTTTAATTTTAAAAATAATATTAATTATATTTATGGACAAAACGCTCAAGGCAAAACTAATTTATTAGAATCTATCTGGATGTTAACTGGAGCCAGATCTTTTAGGGGCTCAAAAGACAGTGATTTAATAAATTTTAATATTAATAATATTATTAAACAAGCTAGTATTAAATCAAAAATAATTACAAATAATATAAATTATAATATAACTGTAAATTTTGGAGATAACAAAAGAAAAATATTCATAAACGAAATACCGCAAAAGTCCCCTAGCAACGCTATCGGTAAATTTAAAGTAATATTATTTACACCATTAAATTTAAATTTAATTAAAGATGGCCCAGATAACAGACGTAAATTTCTAGATGCAGCTATATGCCAATTAAAACCAAGTTATACTAAAATCCTAATAGAATATAATAAATTACTAAAACACAGAAATATATTAATAAAAAACAAGAACACTCAAAATTTGGAATATTTAAATATCTGGGACGAAAAACTAAGTTTATTAGGAGCAAAAATTGTATTATCCAGACTAAAATATCTAGAAAAATTAAAAATAAAATCCCAAGAAATATATTCAGAAATTTCAAATAAACAAGAAAATTTAGAAATAAAATATAATTTTTATAAATTAAATAATACAAAAAATAATTATAATCTAGAAAATATATATAATATTTTACTTGAAAACATAAAAAAAAATTATGATTTAGATATAAAATTTGGCTATACAACTATCGGTCCACACAAAGATGATCTAGAAATATTTTTAAATAATAAATTAACCAAAAAATTTGGATCTCAAGGCCAACAAAGATCTATAATTTTAAGTTTAAAACTTTCCGAAGCTGATATTTTAGAACAAGAGATGCAAGAATCTCCTGTAATATTATTAGATGATGTAATGAGTGAGCTAGATAATTATAGACAAGAGTATTTACTAACTAAAATTTTAAACAAACAAGTATTTATAACCGGCTGTGATAAAATTTTACTAAAAAATTTTGATAACTTAAAAACTATTAACAAATTAAATATAAACTGTGGAAAATTAGTAGATTAAATATTTTACAAAAATAATTTGTAAATAATTTGGCATACTAATACTAAATATTAAATTAATATTTAGGGTGGTGTTTATGTGGAATATTTAAAATGTTTTTTAGTCGGAGGGTTTATTTGTGTCCTAGCGCAAATATTAATTGACAAAACTAGCCTGACCCCGGCACGAATTTTGGTGTTACTGGTAGTAACAGGAGAGATTTTAACAGCTATTGGAGTATATGAGCCTATAGTAAAATTTGCAGGTTCAGGTGCTACAGTTCCATTGTGTGGATTTGGATATTTAATGGCTAACGGAGTTGTGGACGCTATTAAAAACCAAGGATTTGTCGGAATATTTACAGGTGGACTAACTGCTGGAGCAGCTGGAATTTCTGTAGCAGTTTTTTGTGGATATATAGCTGCATTGTGTACAAAATCAAAAGACAAATCTTAAGATGTTTTATAAAAATCTTAAAATAACAGGAGTGAATATTTATGGCTATAAGAATTGGAAAATATACTATAGAGATGAAAAACTCTCCTACATTAAAGAGTTTTGCAGCGACATGCGGTAAAAAAGAATCTGAAGGACCATTAGGTAATCAATTCGATAAAGTTTTTATAGATACCACTTTACAAGAAGATTCTTGGGAAAAAGCCGAAAGTAGATTGCAGACAGAAACTGTTAATATATTATTAAAAAAAGCGAACATGAATGCTTCGGATATAAATTATATTTTTGCGGGAGATTTGCTAAATCAGTGTATGTCGTCAGCATTTGGACTTAGGTCTCTAGACATACCTTTTTTAGGACAGTTTGGCGCGTGTTCAACTATGGCACAATCTTTGTTTTTAGCGGCGACTAGTATAGAAGCTGGAATAGCGGATTATTCAATAGCTGTTACATCCTCGCATTACTGTTCTTCAGAAAGACAGTTCAGATTTCCATTACAATATGGCGGTCAAAGAACACCTACCGCTCAATGGACCGTAACAGGATCTGGTGCTATATTAGTAAGCAAAAACGAACCAGGGCCTAAAGTAAAATACTGTACCGTAGGCAGAATAACTGATTTAGGAATAAAAGATCCAAACAACATGGGAGCAGCGATGGCACCGTCTGCTGCTAAAACTTTGTTGAGTTTTTTCGAAGACACAAAAACAGAACCAAAAGACTATGATTTGATTTTAACAGGAGATTTGGGTGAAGTAGGGTCTTCACTTTTAAAACAGTTATTACAAAAAGAAAATATCAATTTAGATAATAATAATTATAACGATTGTGGACTCATGATGTACTACAAAGAAAAACAGGACGTTCACGCAGGAGGTTCTGGATGTGGATGCTCAGCTTCAATATTGTGCTCATACATCTTGAACAAAGTTAAACAAAACGAGCTCAAAAACATATTATTTATGGCTACAGGTGCTTTAATGTCGCCGACATCTGCACAACAAGGCGAAAGTATACCAGGAGTCGCTCATCTTATAAATATAATCTCAAACTAATTTACTTTAGAAACATCTCCGGCATTAATAATTATATGTTCAACAGATTTTGTATTTTTATTATTTATACGTGTATTATTAATATCTAATTTCTCAGAAACCAATTTAAGTTCCAATTGATTATTAGTATTTTTTAAATCATCAAGTTCTTTGGAGTAAACAGAAATCCTGTGAGTATATTCAGTTAAAATAGCTTGTCCATACAAAAAAGCTGCAAAAACTACACCAAAAAAGACAACAGCACTAATAATTTTAAACCAAAATAAGAGTCTTTCCTTTTTTTTAATTTTTGCTTTTTTGTTTTTACTAGGTAATTTAATTACTTGACCAGACTTTTTTTGTTTTTGCTTTTCGAAAACTCCAAAATCATATGCTGTATTATTACTAATATTCAAAATATTTACTCCTTGTTTCATACTGACCTAAACTTTTACGCAAACACGCAACTTAGCACTTCTACTTCTAAAATTAGAATCAAGTTCTTGATTTGATACCGTAACAGGCTTTTTATTTATCAATTTAACTTTGGGCGACTTGCCACATACACACACTGGGAAATCCGACGGACAACTGCAAGATTCTGCCCAAGTTCTCATCTTTTGTTTTACGATTCTATCTTCTAAAGAATGAAAAGTAATTACAACTATTCTGCCATTTTTTTTTAATAAATCTATACTTTGATCTAAACATTTTTCCAAATTTTCTAATTCATTATTGACATAAATTCTTATCGCTTGAAAAGTTTTTCTTGCCGGATGACCGCCATGTCTTCTGGCGAAAGACGGTATCGCTTCTGATATTATTTCCGCAAGTTCGCACGTAGTCTCAATAGGTTTCTTTTCTCGTTTTTTCACAATTAAATTTGCTATGTTTGAAGCAAAACTTTCTTCCCCGTACGTACTTATAATATTTTTTAACTCAAAATAATCTAATTTATTTACGACTTCATATGCAGATACGCCAGTTTTACTCATTCTCATATCTAAAATATTATTATTCTTGTAAGAAAATCCTCTTTCAGCGCAGTCAAGTTGATACGAAGAAACACCTATATCTAAAACTATACCATTAACATATTCAATTCCAAAACTATATAAAATACTCGAAATATTACAAAAGTTTTCATGAACTATTTTTACATTCCGAAACCTACCAAGCCTCTCCCGACAGACCTCAACAGCATCGGGATCTTGGTCTATACATATTAATTTTCCATTTTGGGACAATCTTAGAGCGATCTCACAAGATAACCCTCCACCACCAGCAGTCCCATCTATGTATATACCATTAGGGTCTATATTTAAACTCGAAATTGTCTCAGAAACAAGCACAGTTTTATGTTTATATCCTAACAAATAACACCTGCTCTCATGCACAAACAAATTCAATATCCTTAAATTATACTAGAACATTTATAATATTTCAACCAAATTTATACATTTTGGTAAAAAATCATTATAATTCATAAAAAAACAAAATAACTACCGTTAAAAATATTTATAATTATCAAAAAATATCGACAAAATATACTATATTTCTCTGGTAAACATTCACAATCTTACAAATATTATCGTTTTTTTTATATAAAACAAACAAATTTAATATAAACATAAAATAAGTTCAAGTTACTAATTATATGTTAAATATTTAAGGCAAAACCGCAGAGATGGCAATAGACAAAAAATGGAAGAAATGGTATA
>CAYYWE010000003.1:4687-29330 GCA_964475315.1 uncultured Eubacteriales bacterium | reverse complement strand
ATGAAAGATGGGCAAATTACATGTGATATAAATAATATTAAAAAAATATTTTAATTACTTGAATTTTTAAGGAGATATAAATTTATGGATTTTGAAAATCAAATTAAAAAATTAGAAGAAATTGTTAATATTTTAGAATCTGGCGAAAAAAATTTGGAAGAAACTATTGAATTATACGAACAGGGTCGTGAAATTTCTTCAAATTGTAAAAATATTTTAAATCAAGCTAAAGAGAAAATAGTAATTATTAATAATAATTTAAATAAGGAAATATAAGTTATGTCTTTTTTTGATTTTGATAAAAATATTATTAAAATTTCGGATAAAGCTTTGAAATTATGCTCTCAAGAATTTAAAAATATTGAAGAAATATGTGAATTCAATTCACAAAAAGTTCTAAAAGAGTTTGTGAATTGTAAGATTAGTGAGAGTCACTTTAATTTTACGACTGGTTATGGTTACAATGATCGTGGCCGTGAAAAACTGGACGAGCTTTTCGCAAGAATTTTTAGAACTGAAGATGCGCTTGTAAGACTGGGGTTTACGAGCGGAACTCACGCTTTATGTACTGCGTTATTTGGAATTTTGCGCCCAGGTGACAAAATTTTAAGTTTAACTGGCGATTTATATGACACTATGCACAAAATTATAGATAGCGGCAATTTGAATTTAGGGTCTTTGAAAGATTTTAATATAAATTTTGAATATTTAAATTATAATAAAGATATTTTTGAAAATATTAAAAACAAATTAAATAAAAGTTATTTTAAAGCTGTTTATATACAAAAATCTAGAGGTTATAGTTTAAGAGAGAGCTTAAGTTGTGAAAATATTAAAAAATTAATCAATTTTGTTAAAAATATCAACAAAAATATTATAGTTATAGTAGATAATTGTTATGGAGAATTTGTGGAAAAATTAGAGCCAAGCGAATGTGGCGCTGATTTAACTGTAGGTTCTTTAATAAAAAATTTAGGTGGCGGGATTGCTCCGTCAGGTGGATATATAGTAGGAAAAAAAAAGTACATCGAATTGTGCGCACATAGATTTGTTGCTCCCGGATTAGGAAAAGAAATTGGCTCCAATTCTTTCGGGTATAGAGAGCTATTTATGGGAATTTTTAACGCACCAAAAGTGGTTGCTGAAGCCCTTAAAACCGCAGTATTCTGTGCTAGCGTATTTGAGATCCTGAAATTTGAAGTTTCTCCAAAATTTAATCAAAAAAGATATGATATAGTTCAGTCAATAGTACTAAAAAATTCAAAAAATATGGTTAATTTTTGTCGAGGAATACAAAGCTTTTCACCTATAGACTCTTTTGTAACCCCAGAACCTTGGGATATGCCTGGATATAACCACAAAGTGATTATGGCTGCTGGAAACTTTATATCTGGTTCCTCAATAGAACTTTCAGCCGACGGCCCACTAAAAGAGCCGTACGCCATATGGCTCCAAGGTGGTACGAATTTTAGTATGTCAAAGATCGGGATTTTACAATCTATTAATAATATTTTATTTAATTAAAAAATAATGTTACTGAGAACTCAAGATATTATACGCAATAGAACATTCAATTTTTTTCTTTTGTAACTCACAAGATAGCTTAAACGGGATTTTAATGTTTTTATTATGTTGATAATTTTTAGAGCTACAACCTCCACAGCAGTAAAACCTAGCCCAACAATTTTTACATTCTTTTTTGTGATAAATACTCAACTTTAAAAATTCTTTTTTTAAATCTTGATTAAATATGTTTTTATTTGTGTTCCCCATTAAAAACTTTTCTTCACCAACAAGTTGATGACACGGATAAATATTACCATTAGGTGTAACAGCGATATAATCGTTTCCAAAACCACAGCCCTTAACTCTTTTATTTATGCACGGACCTGAATTTAAATTTATTTTAAAATTAAAAAAATTAATCTTAGAATTTTCTTTTTTTAATTTTATTAATTCTTTGCATAAATTTTCATACTCTGTTAAAATTTGTTCTAAACAAGTTTCGTTTATTATATAATTTTTAGTATTATTAACATTTTCATAATCACATAAGACAGGTTCAACAGAAATTTCGTTAAACCCCAAATTATATATATGGAAAACATCTTTTGAAAAATCTAAATTTTCTTTTGTACAAGTTGCACGAATGTAATACTGTTTATTTCCTCTTTTTTGTACTAATTCTCGAAATTTTGGTACTACTAAATCATAAGTTCCTTGATTATTTTTTGTGATTCTAAATTTGTCGTTTATATTTTTTCTTCCATCCAGCGAAAGTACTACATCGTACATTTCTTGATTTATAAAATCAATTTTTTTATCGTCTAGTAACAAACCATTTGTAGTAATAGTAAATCTGAATTTTTTATTATATTTATTTTCTAAATCTCGTGCATATTCGACAGTTTTTTTTACGACTTCAAAATTTAACAACGGCTCTCCACCAAAAAAATCTACCTCTAAATTTTTAATACTTCCTGAATTTTTGATTAAAAAATTAATAGAATTTTTTGCTGTTTCAAATGACATTAATTCTCTAGAACAATTTTCTTTTGAGGCAAAACAATATTTACATTTTAAATTACAATCATGAGATATGTTCAAACAAAGTGCTTTTATAGGGCTAGGCTTTATTCCGTTTACAATTATACTGGGTTTTATAAATAAATCTTCTGAAAATATTTTTTTGTTTTCATATAAAATTACTAGTTCTTTATACGTTTCTATTATTTTTTCTTCGGGATATTTATGTTTTAATTTCTGGATAACATAAGATTCCGTATAATCAAAAAAAACACCAGGGATAAAATCAAGCATTTCAAAACATAAATCATCTACTATGTGAACGCTGCCACTATTTACATCTAAAACAAAATTAGTATTATTAAACTTGTACTTATGTATCATAAAACACCGGCTTTTAGTTATGTTTTTAAACAAAAAAACATAAAAAAGCCGATGAACTCACCCTATTCTATTTAATTTTTTTATTACATTCACATTCTTGATTATTCACAGTATTATCTACTTTAGATGCCGTCTGACACGATGCTTGACACTCACCACATTCCTGGTTTGAAGCAGTTTTCTGCAAATCAATATTATTAACAGTTTTTATGTGTTTCAAAAAATCCCCTCTTTTCATAAAAAATATATATTATTAAAATTTATATAAAATTTACAATAATTGACCGAATTTATCCTGTTTAACACAATAAGCGACGCTCGAATACAATTCTGGCGAGCGTGCATGTTTGCAATTATCACATATATTAAGTACAGTTTTGGAGCTATGAGGCTCAAATTTTTCGCAATTGCACTTTTGCGTAACGGAAGTTTCCAAAAACTCTTTATCTCTAATCAGTACGTCTATAGTTGCACCTCCGATAACAAGTTCTGTACTCTCATCTGATAGTTCAATCTTATCTATTTTTTCAAAATTATCGGACATTAACATCGACCCCCTATTGCGGATTTTTACTGAAAAACTCCAGTGCCTTGAATTTTATCATGATACTAAAAACATGTCAAATAATATTTTGTTCGACTAAGTTCCTCTGTATTTGGATTTATATTTTGCCAATATATAATAACCTATTGCGAAATCAAGGATGTATTGTATAACAGCGGAAAAACGCATAGAAATATTGAACAAAAAGCATGCAGAAAACCACGCCAAAAACGTATGAAAGAATAGATAAACTACTGGCGACGTTGGAGCATTTGTGTGAGTATGGAGTTCATGAAAGCCAATATTAAGGAATTGACAAACTTTGCAAAAATTCTAAGCTATTAGATCAAATTTTATCTCTGCTATTTGCAATTATTAGTTTTTGTCTTGATTTCGCATGAAGTCTAGTAAAGAATTTCCAAAATTATTGCTATCAAATGAATTTTTCATATTTTGTAATGAATCGTGTTCGAGCGATTTGTTTAATAGAGTGAAGTTTTTTTCGCTTAATTTGAAACATACATAATATATATACGCAAAGAAGTAACCTATATGCAAATGAACTTGGTCGCCATATCTTTTAAGGCCCTTAAGAGAAATAGTAATAATTTTTTGTGTTTCTCTTGCTCCAAAGTATGGCAATCTGTATTTTACCATAAGTATAGTATTTTTTTCTTTCATTAATTCATTAATCTCTTCTTGTAAACTGTTCATTAAATTATTACATTCATTGAATTTTTCTAAAAAAGTATTTTTATATTCAAAATATTTTATGAATGTTTTTTCGACGTTTTTTTTGTTTGTTTTAATTTTAGACCACTTATGGTGGATGTCCTCGCTGTAACTTACTGTTATATTATCAGGAGATAGTTTTTTATATTTTCCAGTATATTTGTTTTTATTGCCAAAAAGAAAATTGTAGGAATCTTGATATTTAGAATACAATTTTGGCAATTTTTTGTCAGATTTGTACGTATCGATTTTTTTTATAGTAAAACCAGTTTTTTTTGTAAACTCAATTTTCGATCCGATTATATCTCTAAATAATATACTGTCTTTAAATTGCGAAAAAATTCCAGAATTAGATTGATAATCTTTTTTCAGCTTATTATACTTGTCTACATAAAATTTATACAGTTTGGGTAGGGTTTTTTCAAAAAATATTTTGTTTGTTTTGTATTCTTTTTTTTGTTTTATGGTTCTCTCTTGCTCTTTTAATAAATTTAATTTGTGAGAAAATATTCTTAGTAAATTATTACATCTTTTTTCACTGTTTTCATTGTTATTATATAAGCTTGAAGTGCTATCATCGTCTAATACTTTTGTGCCGTCTATCTCATTAATTAATATTTGTATTTCAGCTGAAGTATTGTTATATTCAGAAATTTTTGTTTGGTCACATTTTTTTAATTGCTCTACACAAATATTTATTGCATTGTTCATTTCTGCAATTGCGGTTTCTTTATAGTCATCTAATTTGGATTCTTTAAGTTTGTTGGATGTGTCTGAAAAATTGTTGTTTTCTTCTAATAGCAAATTAATATCTTCGATTTTAGATATTTTTAAACTTTTTGCTATATCAAAATATAATTTATTTTCTTTGTATAATTTTTCTGCGTTTCCGTAAGCATCGTCTAAGGCGGTTTTGTCGTTTGAATATGAATCTATTTGTTTTTTTACTTTGTCTAAAAAAGACACAATAATTTCAATTACACTGTCTACTATATTTTTTTTATATTGTTCTTCTTCTTTTTTGTAACCAAGTGCACTCGGTACAGCATCCACTACTTTTTTAATAATATTTTGTTTCTTTGTAGGATCTATAGGTGAAGCACTACCATAGTGGATATTGTCTTTATTTGTAATAGTATTTTTTATATAAGTGATATAATTATGTTTTGTTATAAGTTTTTCTGGAGATGGAAGTTTTATATTATCTATAGTAACCCTTCTTTCATTTGGATCACTCCAAGCATCTAAAGTATTAGCGAACTTTTTACCAGAGCCACCGGTTAGCTTTTTAGCTACTCCGGTTCTAAGAAAATTTGTGAATGCATTTGACATACTGACTAACCCCTTTCATACAAAATCTATTTATATTAAAATAATACTAATTATTTTATTATTAGTATTATTTATTGTATATAATAAATAAAAAAAATCAAGAAAAATAAGATATTATATATTTTTAAGTTTTAAATTATAAATATCAACATTTAATTTCATCAAATACCAATTTATTATTAATTTAAGGCAAGGCCGCGCAAATTGCAAAAAAGACGAAACACCAAAAATTATCTGTTTGTGCTAAAGTGAAACATGTTTTTGCTGTTATTAGAAACCTATTAAACAAATAGAAAATATTTTTATAATTTTAGACATTTTTATTGAAGCTTGTTTTATACTCCCTTATTTATTGCTGGGGTCTCAGAAAAAACAAAGTCTCTTATTAAACAAAATAGTGCACTAAAAATCAACAAATTTTTTGTGTGCTATTTTGGTAATATAATTTTAATAAATTAATACTTGCAAAAAAAAATATTTTATGATATTATTCACTAGAATATTGATAATATTGTTGAAAATAATGTTAAAAATGTTCAAAAATATTTTTTTAAAAGCGGGTGGTATATTGGTAAGTTTTAGGAAATTTAATAAATATTTGTCTGTTAGTGTTTGTGTAGGTTGTGTAAGTTTTTGTGCGAGTAGTTTTGTATTAGCTGATAATAGTTCTACAGTTTCAACAGTTAATTCCACAGAAAATGATTTGAATTTGTGTGAAAACTGTGCAGAAAAGACTAAAAAAATAATTAATAAAAATAAAAAACTTTCTGAACAAAATAAAAACTTAAATCTTGAAGTAGAACAATATTATAATTATTATAATAAATTAAAAATTAAATTTCAAGAATGTGACAAAGAAAGAATAAAATTGTTAGAAGAAAACAAAAAATTAACAGAAGATAATATTAAATTAAAAAAGCAAAAAAGTAATTATAAAAAACTTGCTCAAAAATATAAAACTGAGTTAGATTCTAAAAGTAACTACGTCAGTCCAGAAGTTTTACAAAATGAAATAGATAAAGCAAAAACAGAATTATTATTAGAGTTTAATACATATTTAAAAGAGTATATTAAACAGAATTCTTCTAAAAAAATCAAAAATTTTGATACTAATACACTATTTCATAATTTCGTAAATTTTAATATTAATTACACAAATAACGGAAATACTGAAATTGTACCTAATCAGGCTAATTTAAACACCAAAGCTACTGTTGCTGGTGCAGCAATAACTTAAAATATTTAATAAAATAAAAATTAATATTTTGTAATAAATTAAGGGAATAAATATTTATGTTTAATAATAAAAATAATAATAATAAAGAATTTAATATTACTGAACTTGCGCAAAATAAGAATTGGTCTAAAATTAGTTTGTTAATTACAGATTTTTTAAAAAAAAATAATTTAAATAATAAAAATATTACTGAAATTCTAATTGTTTGTGAAGAAATTTTTGTAAATATTTGTAAATATAGTTATATTGATTTAAATTATATTGGTGATGTTAATATTAATATTAAATATAATTTTGATAATTTAGAAATAAAATTTATGGATTCTGGTGTAAAATTTGATCCTACTTCAGTTTGTGCGCCTGATATTAATAAATCTGCAAAAGACAGAAGAATCGGTGGTTTAGGACTGTATATAGTAAAAAAAAGTGTAGATAATATACAATATAAATTTATAAATAATAAAAATATATTGGTATTAAATAAAAAAATAAATAATTAATTAATTAATTAATGTATTAATTTTAAGGAGGAATATTTTTATGGAGGTAATTAAGAGAATTCAAGATAACAAAATAATTTATGATATTACAGGACGTGTGGATACTCAAACAGCACCTGATTTGCAGGATGTTTTAGACGAAGTTTTAAATGAAACCGAAAATCAAAAGCAAATTATTAATTTGGTGTTAAATTTGGGTTCTGTAGATTATTTGAGCAGTGCCGGTTTAAGAACTATTTTGCATGTAAAAAAAAGAATTGATAGTATGGAGGGTTCGAGTTTGGTGATTGCGAATGTTCAAGATGTTGTAATGGAAATTTTTGATATGACTGGATTTACTGATTTCTTGGCATTTGAAAAATTTGAGACTTAAAACTAAGTTAATATTTATTAAAATATCTAGAGACTTGTTTATTTAAAATATAAATAAGTCTTTTTTTATTTATTTTGGATATATTCAAGTGTATTTTTAAAGATTTTTTTGTACAAATAAATATTTGACAATTATGAAAAAAATAATATAATTAAATTACACACAATGTTTTTGAGAATTTAATTTAATAAATATTATGTAAATTAGATTAGGGTAGCAAAGAAAAATTGTGAATTTTAGATGTTATTTTTAGTAATTTTTTATAATTTTGGAAGGATGGAGTATAGTGGTAGACAAGACCAGAGTAATAATAGTAAACCGTCAAAAAGAGGTAAAGATTCCTACCGGTATACGTATGCTCGTCAGAAGATGTTGCAATGCTACTTTAAAATTGGAAAAATTCGAGGGTTCGGCTGAGATTAATGTGACTTTTGTAAATAATACATATATACACAGTTTAAATTTACAGTTTAGAAACAAGGATTTACCCACAGATGTTTTGTCGTTCCCTATGACAAAGAAAGGCGGCGATTATGAGATAAATCCAGAGACTGGTGCTAAAATTCTCGGTGATATAGTAATTTCTATGGAAAAAGTTATTGAACAAAGTGAGGTTTATGGTCACACTATGAGAAGAGAAGTTGCGTATTTGGTTGCACATGGTATGTTACATTTGTTGGGTTATGATCACGAGCGTGGTGGCATGGAGAAAAGACAGATGAGAGATAAAGAAGAAAGAATTCTTGATCTATTGGGATTTTCTAATGCGCTTTCTTATATTGCTGGAACAGAAGCTTGATACAAAAATGAATTTTAATGAATATATTTAAAAGTTTAAAATTTGCTCTTAACGGGATATTATATGTAATAAAAAACGAGAGAAACATGCGTTTTCATATGGTTATAAGTGTTTATGTTTTTGTATTTTCGTTGTTTTTCTCTATGAGCACTTGGAAATATGTGGTTCTAATGTTAATTATTTCAAGTGTTATGATATTAGAAATGTTAAATTCGAGTTTAGAAAATTTGGTAGATTTGTGTTCAAAAGAGTATAATACAAGCGCAAAAATAGCTAAAGACATAGCTGCTGGTGCGGTTTTGGTGATGTGTTTTGTTTCGGTTATAATTGGATTAATATTTTTTACTGAACTAGAGGCTTATGTTAGAATTTGGTTTTTTGTGTGTAAATATCCTGTTGTTATAATTTTATTTGTGATTTTTAGTTACGTAAGTTATGAGTACGTATTTTTAGGTCCGACTGAAATTAAAAATAAACTTAAAAAAATTGTGTATAAGTTTAAAAACAGAACTAGTAGGAAGATAAAATGAGCAAAAAAGAAATTAGTAATGATTTGGGTAAATATTGTTTATTTGTTTCGATTTTAGGAGAGCCTAATGTTGGTAAGTCCTCTTTATTGAATATGTTAGTTAATTCAAAAATTTCTATTGTTTCACCCAAGTCCCAGACTACCAGAAACAGAGTAACGGGCATATTGACTGATGGTGACATGCAATTAGTATTTACAGACACACCTGGGGTTCATAAATCTTTAAACAAACTTGGGGATTATATGAATACAGAAGTGAATAATTCTTTATCTGGTATTGAATTATGTATGCATGTTGTAGAAGCAGGCAAAGAAATATCGAGTACGGATTTGGATTTAATTAATAAGTTTCAAAAAAATAATTTAAAGTCTATATTAATTATAAACAAAATAGATTTGATTGATAAACAAAAGTTAATATTACAAATACAAGAATTTAGTCAAAAATTTGATTATCAGTCTATAGTGCCAGTGTCTGCAAAAAAAAATATAGGTAGACTAGAAATATTAAGCGAGCTAAAAAAATTTGCAGTGCCATCTGTATTTTTTTACCCCGAAGATGATGTTACAGATCAGACGGAGAGAAAGTTGTCTTCAGAGATAATACGCGAGAAAGTTTTGTATTTTTTAGATAAAGAATTGCCACATGGAATAGGAGTATATATAGAAGATTTCAAAGAGTTAAATAATAACACAAGAAACATTCGTGCAGTGATATATTGCGAGAAAAAAAGTCACAAGAAAATTATAATTGGGACTTCTGGAAATATGATTAAAAGAATTGGTATAGAATCACGTAAATCACTACAAAATATTTTAGGTTCCAAAGTTAATTTAAGTTTATTTGTAAAAATAAAAGAGAATTGGCGCAATAAAGATTCTGTTTTGAAAATTTTAGGGTATGTTTAAAATAAATTATGAAAATTAGTGTAACAGGGATAGTAATATTTGAAAAAAAATTGACAGAGAATAGTAAATATGTATATATATTAACCCAAGATTTGGGAATAATTTCCGTATTATTGAGAAAATCGAAAAATAAAAATAATATTAATAATCTTGTACAAGTTTTTTCGTACGGAGATTTTGTGTTATGTAATAATAAATCTGGGTATGTTTTAGATGATTTTGATGTAAAAGAGCTTTTTTTTGATCTTAGATACAATTTAAAAAATCTCGCTTTGGCGCAGTATTTTTGTCAATTAATTATAGTGTTGCATCCTGATAAAGAATATTGTTATGAAATTTTGAGAGTGTTTTTAAATTGTTTGTATTATTTATCTAATCAAAAAAAAGATCACAGAGTTATTAAAATTATATTTGAATTACGTATATGTTCGGTTTCGGGATATAGTCCTGATTTTAGTTCTTGTAAGATTTGTAAAAAATATGATATGAATATATCTTATTTTGTAGTTAAAAAGTCTAAAATTTTTTGTCATGATTGTATAGATAAAAATATTAAAAATTTTAATGTTTTAAATAGTTCGAGTTTGTTTTGCTTAAGACATATAATTTATTCTCCCGTTGAAAATCTGTTTAACTTTTTGATCTCTGAAAATGTTATTAACAATTTAATTAATATTTCAGGGGATTATATTAAATATCATGTAGATTATGATTTTAAAGCTTTGGAGTTTTATAATAAAATTTGATTTTGTTTTAATTATATTTTATATTTTAATAATTAGTAAGAATTTTTTATTTTTCGCGAACTTTACTTATTTTTGTCTAAGTAATACTATAAAATTATGTATTTAATTTGTTTTTGTGGTGTTTTTTATAGTAATTAGTAATTAAAATAGGGAGGCGTGAGAGTAAGAATGGACGAGAAAGTATATTGGATTTGGTTACAGCAGGCCCTAAAGTACGGTAATTATAAAATAAAAAATATTTGTGATTTTTATGATAACATAAAAGATTTTTATAATGACGGTGAAAGAAACTGGAGATTATGTGGCATTTTTAATAATTTTGATATAGAGTTATTAAATTCGTGTTCTATAGAAGATGCTAGAGTTATTTTTGAAAAATGTAATAAATTAAGTTACGAGATTATTGTTCCAGGTGACAAAAATTATTCTGAAAATTTATGGAATATTAATAATCCGCCAGCAGTTTTATATGTTTTAGGGGATAGTTCGGTACTGGTTAATAATATAAATATTTCTGTAGTTGGGACGAGAAATGCAAGTTACCGAGGTGTTTCGAGTGCAGAGGAGTTAAGTTATAGTTTAGCTTCAAGTGGAGCTGTTGTAGTAAGCGGAGGAGCTATAGGTATAGATCGAGCGGCACATACTGGAGCTTTAAAAGCTGGCAAAAAAACTATAGCTGTATTGGGTTGTGGAATAAATTTTAATTATTTAGCACAAAATTCCGGTTTGAGGTTTCAAATTTCGAAAAATGGTGCTTTAGTGTCTGAATACCCGCCTGATTATCCAGCATATAATTATAATTTTCCTATGAGAAACAGGATTATTTCTGGGTTATCTGTGGCTACTATAGTTGTAGAAGCTGGCAAAAAGAGTGGGTCATTAATTACTGCGAATTTGGCTAATGAACAGGGCAGAGATGTTTTTGTTATGCCAATTGATATAAATAGCCCGTTATGTTCAGGGGCGATGGCTTTAGTAGAAGATGGCGCAAAAATTATCACACATGCTGAAAGTTTAGTTGAAAGTTATAAACAAAAATATGCTGTTAATTTATTTAAAAATAAAAACAATAAATATACTAGACAAAATATTAAAGATACATATAATAATAGTAGTCAAAGAGATATAAAAAATAATAGAAACTTAGATAATTTAAAAATAAGTTCAGATGCCCGACGAGTTTATGATTTAATTTTGAAAAATAAAAAATTACATGTAGACAAAATATGTGTAATGTTAAATATAGAAATTAAAAAATTGTTGCCTATTTTGACAGAACTAGAAATTTATAATTTAGTGAGAGCAAGTTCTGGAAGAAATTACGAAATTATATAATTAAAAAATTATAAAAATATGTGTTTTGGATGGTTATATTTATGAATTTAGTGATAGTAGAATCTCCGGCTAAAGCTAAGACTATAAAAAAATATTTAGGCGAGAATTACGAAGTAATAGCTTCTATGGGACATGTTAGAGATTTGCCTGTTAGGAGACTAAGTGTAGATGTCAAAAAAAATTTTGAGCCCAAATATGAAGTTATAAAAGGCAAAGAAGAAACTGTGGAATTATTAAGACAAAAAGCACAGAAGTCAGATTTTGTATTTTTAGCAACGGACCCTGATAGGGAGGGAGAAGCTATATCTTGGCATTTGGCCTATTTATTAAATTTGGATTCCAGTGAGTTGAATAGAGTTACTTTTAATGAAATTACTAAAACTGGAGTAAAAACAGGTATAGAATCTCCAAGAATTATAGATATTAATTTGGTTAATGCTCAACAGGCTAGGAGAATTTTAGATAGATTAGTGGGATATAAATTAAGTCCATTTTTGTGTTCTAAAATTCATAAGGGATTATCTGCTGGTAGAGTGCAGTCAGTGGCTGTTAGAATAATAGTAGACAGAGAAGAAAAAATACGTAATTTTACACCAGAAGAATATTGGACTATAGATGCAGATTTTATTCCTAGGTCTCAGAGAAAAAGTTTTAGTGCAAGTTTTTATGGAGATTTAAATAATAAAATTAGTATAAAAAATAAAGAGGAAGCAGATAAAATTTTATTATATTTAGAAAATTCTGAATATAAAGTATATAAATTGAAAAAAGGTAAAAGAAATAAAACACCTGCACCGCCGTTTATTACTTCTACTTTACAACAAGAAGCATCTAGAAAATTAAATTTTACAGCTAAGAGAACTATGAAAGCTGCACAAGAATTATACGAGGGTATAGACATAAAAGACAGTAATTTAGTGTCTGGATCTGTGGGTTTGATTACTTATATGAGAACAGATTCTTTAAGAATTTCAGAAGATGCTCTTGGTAGTGCTCGTGAATATATATTATCAAGATGGGGCGAAAAATATTTACCTAAAGAACCCAGAAGATACAAAACAAAAAGCAATGCACAAGATGGTCACGAAGCTATAAGACCTACGATGCCGAATTTAAGCCCAGAAGAAATAAAGTCGAATTTGACACAGGACCAGTATAAAATATACAAATTAGTTTGGGAAAGATTTATTGCTAGTCAAATGACAAATTGTATACAAGCTACGACTCAAGTAGATATTTTATCAGAGAAATTAGGAGTACCTGGATATTTGTTTAAAGCATCGGCTTATAGTATAGAATTTGACGGGTTTATGATTTTATATGTAGAAGGTCAGGATGTAGAGCAAGAAAAAGCTAAAATATTACCAGAATTAATAGAAAACATGATGTTGAAATTAAAAAATATAAAATCAAGTCAACATTTTACTGAACCGCCAGCTAGGTATACAGAAGCTTCGTTAATTAAGTCACTAGAAGAGGAGGGTATAGGTAGACCATCTACATATGCGTCTATAATTTCGACTATATTAGCGAGAGAGTATATTACAAAAGAAGGAAAAGCTCTTAAGCCTACTGAGCTGGGTGAAGCCGTAAATAAAATTATGAAAGAAAGATTTAATAATATAGTAGACTTGAAATTTACGGCTCAGATGGAACAAGATTTGGATACAGTAGCAGATGGCAAATTAGAATGGACAGACTCTCTTAAAGTATTTTATGAAGATTTAATATTAAAATTAGATCAAGCTAAAGAAGAAATGAAAGACGTAAAAATCACTTTACAGGAAGATCAGACAGATAAGATTTGCGAAGTATGTGGGAAACCGATGTTAGTAAAAAGAAGTAGATTCGGTAAGTTTTTAGGTTGTTCAGGATATCCAGAATGTACTCATATTGAAAAAATAGTTAAAGAGTTAGGTGTAAAATGTCCCAAATGTGACGGTAAAATAATAATAAAAAATACTAAAAAAAGAAAAGTATTTTATGGTTGCAGCAATTATCCCGACTGTGATTTTGTATCTTGGGATGAGCCGTTGAAAGAGCTGTGCCCAAAATGTTCACAAATTTTATACAAAAAACCGAGTAAGAAATCAAAAATATATTGTAATAACAAAGAATGTGGGTACGAAAAATTCAGTGAATAATAATATAAATAATAAAGTTAATGTAATAGGTGCTGGGTTTGCAGGTTGTGAAGCAGCATGGCAAATAGCACGACGAGGTATACAAGTAAATTTATATGATATGAAACCTGAAAAATTTTCTCCAGCACATAAAAATAAAAATTTTTGTGAGTTAGTGTGTTCTAACTCTTTTAAGTCGAATTTTATAGATAATTCTTCGGGATTGTTAAAACAAGAAATGAGATTATTAAATTCTTTGATATTAGAATGTGCAGATAAGACTAGTGTTTCAGCAGGTGGGGCATTAGCTGTTGATAGAGATAAATTTTCAGAATTAGTAACTCAAAAAATAAAAAACCACAAATTAATAAATATAATTTCTCAAGAAGTTATAGATATAAATAATTTAGATAATAATACAAATATAATATGTACAGGCCCATTGACTTCAGATAGTCTGGCAGATAAAATTAAAAATTTATGTGATAATTTATTGAGTTTTTATGATGCAGCTGCTCCTATAGTTACTTTTGAAAGTATAGACATGAATCACGCTTTTTTTGGCTCTAGATATAATAAAAATAACACTAGTGATTATTTAAATTGCCCGTTAAATAAAGAAGAGTATAAAAAATTTTATTATGAATTAATAAATGCTGAAATATCAGAATTACATGATATAGATAAAATTAAAAATAATAATAATTTGAAAGTATATGAGGGTTGCATGCCAGTTGAGATTATGGCTAAGCGAGGTATAGATACTCTTAGGTACGGGCCTATGAAACCAGTAGGGTTGAGAGATGAAAATAATAATAAATTTTATGCTGTAGTACAGTTAAGAAAAGAGAACTCTGAAGGCAGTTTGTATAATATAGTAGGCTTTCAAACTAATTTAAAATTTAGCGAACAAAAAAGAATATTTAGTTTAATACCGGCTTTAAAAAATTTAGAAATAGTTAGATATGGAGTTATGCATAGAAATACTTTTATAAATTCACCTAGAGTTTTGAATAGAGATTATAGTTTTAAGAAAAAAATGAATAATTTAGATTTATTTTTTGCAGGGCAAATTACTGGAGTGGAGGGATATATAGAATCAGCATGTTCTGGATTAGTGGCGGGCATAAATGCTGTAAGAAAATTAAATTTACAAGAGAGTATAATTTTTGAAGATATTTGTATGATAGGTGCATTAAGCAAATATATTACAGATGAAACTGTGCAAAACTTCCAACCAATGGGAGCAAATTTTGGCATAATTTTTCCGTTAGAAAATATTATCAAAGACAAGAAAATAAGATATAATAAATTTGCAGAAAGATCTTTAGAGTATATAAAAAATTTAAAAATTTAGGGGGAGAAAATATTGAAAATAATAGTAGACTCTTTGGGTTCAGATAAAGGTTGTCTAGAAATATTAAAAGCTTCAAGAATGGCTGCAGATGAGTTTGGTTATAATATTATTTTAATAGGTAATGAATCTGAATTAAAAGACTTAAGTGTTAAAAATAATATATCTCTTCAGAATGTAAGTATAGTAAATTGTACTGAAGAAATAAAAATGACAGATGAGCCCACAGATATTATGAAATCAAAAAGTGAGTGTTCAATGGCTGAAGGGCTGAGAATGTTGAGTAATAACGAAGGTGATGCGTTTGTTTCAGCAGGAAATAGCGGAGCTTTGGCAGTAGGTGCGACTTTAATAGTAAAAAGAATAAAAGGTATAAAAAGATGTGCGTTTGCTCCGGTTATACCTAAAGAAAATGGCTTTTTCATGCTTATCGATAGTGGTGCTAATATAGAATGTAGACCAGAAGTATTATATCAGTTTGGGATAATGGGTTCGGTATACATGAAAAATGTCATGGTTGTAGAAGACCCAAAAGTTGGTTTAGTAAATATTGGCAAAGAAGATTGCAAGGGCGGTATAAATAGGTGTGAAGCTCATAATTTACTAAAAAATTCAGATATAAATTTTGTAGGTAATATAGAAGCTCGTGAGATACCTAGTGGAGATACAGACGTAGTAGTTTGTGACGGGTTTACTGGAAATATAATTTTGAAATTATATGAGGGCATGTCTAAAGAATTATTAAAAAAATTCAAAAAATTATTGAATAAAAATACTAAGACAAGAATAGCAGGAGTATTAATAAATCAAGAATTAATAGAGTTAAAAAAGTCTATGGATTATCATGAATTTGGTGGGGCACCGTTGATGGGTATTTCTAGACCGGTGTTTAAAGCGCACGGAAATTCAGACGCCAGAACTTTTAAAAGTGCTATAAGACTTGCTGGAGAATATGCTAAAAGAAACGTAAGTAAAATTATTTCTGATAATATAATTTTAAATAATAATAATTTGGAAAGTTTAGAGTCGGAAGAATAATAAAAATAAAATATTATTTTATTTATTAAATTAATTTAGGAGGTAATTTTTGTGATTGAAGAACTAGAAAAAAAAATAAATTATGTATTTAAAGAAAAAAGATTAATAAAAATTGCTCTTACACATTCTTCGTATGCTAATGAATCCAATGGAAAATATGAAAGTTATGAAAGACTGGAATTTTTAGGGGATTCTATATTGGGGTTAGTAACTTCAGATTATATATTTAAAAAGTTTGAAGATATTCCAGAGGGGGAGTTGACTAAATTAAGATCGGTATTAGTGTGTGAAAAAAAGCTATGTGAATTTGCGAAAGAACTTAATTTAAATAAATACATAAAACTAAGTCGTGGCGAGAGGCATTGTAGGGGACAAAATAGGCCATCTATATTGGCAGATGTGTTTGAAGCTATATGTGCGGCGATATATTTAGATTCAGATTTAGATGAAGCCAGAAAATTTATTTTGAATTTTATAATACCAGCTATTGAAGACCCGAAAATACAAAACACTCAAGATTATAAAACGGATTTACAGGAAATTATTCAAAAAAATCCTGATGAAAATATAAAATATGTTCTAGTAAAAGAAACAGGTCCGGATCATGACAAGAGATTTACTATGGAAGTTCAAATAAATAATAATACTGTTGGTCGTGGAACGGGTAAAAGTAAAAAAGAAGCAGAACAAGAGGCGGCTCGTGAGACTTTAAATTTAATGGGAGTATTATAATTTTATAATTAATATTAAATTTTTAAATTTTAGGTGAAGTATATAAAATGGGATTTTTTAAAAAAATAAAAGAAAGTCTAAAAAAGACCCGTGATAATATATCTGGGAAAATAAATAATATTATAAATTTGTTTACTAAAATAGACGAAGATTTTTTTGAAGAGTTACAAGAAATGTTAATTACTTCAGATGTAGGCGTACAGACTTCAGAATTAATTTGTGATAAATTAAGAGAAGAAGTCAAAAAGTCTGGTATAACAGATCCTAAAGAGATAAAAAATATTTTAGTAAATATAATTTCAGGTATATTAAATAATAATAATAATTTAAATAATATTAATAATAATTATAAAAAGCCCAGTATTATATTAATAGTAGGAGTAAATGGAGTAGGGAAGACTACTAGTATTGCGAAATTAGCTTATAATTTTAAGAACCAAGGTAAAAAAGTAATGTTAGCGGCAGGAGATACTTTTAGAGCTGCTGCAGTAGAACAGTTAGATATTTGGGCAAAAAGAATAGATTGTCCGATAGTTAAGCAACCTGAGGGTTCTGATTCTGCGGCTGTAATATTTGATACGATATGTTCTGCAAAAGCACAAAATATAGATATTATAATTTGTGATACAGCTGGAAGATTGCATACTAAACAAAACTTAATGAGAGAATTAGAAAAAATAAATAGAATTATAACTAGAGAATTACCAGATAGTCATAAAGAAGTGTTATTAGTTATAGATGCTTCTACTGGTCAAAACGGGCTGAATCAGGCTATAGAATTTAAAAAAATATTAAATTTGACTGGTATTGTATTAACTAAGCTTGATGGGACTGCTCGTGGTGGTATAGTTTTAGCTATAAAAAATCAGTTAGAATTACCTGTAAAATATATTGGTATAGGTGAGACTATTGATAGTTTGAAAGAATTTAATGCTGAAGAGTTTAGTAGGGCTCTGTTTGAAGAAAATTAAATAAAATATAAAAATATAATATATTTAATTGTATTATTTATATATTATGTATTATTATAATAGAAGGCGAGTGTTAATGTAAAATTGGAAGAATATGATTTTGAGTATATTAACGACAGATTGAAATTTTATTTGTCAAGAGATAGATATATACATTGTTTGAATGTTGGAAGTACGGCCATGGAGCTTGCTAAAAATTATAATGAAGACGAAAAAAGTGCGTATTTAGCGGGTGTGTTACATGATTTAGCAAAAGAAATGACGTTTGATCAACAGTTTGAAATAATAAAAAATGAAGATTTTAATTCTATTGGTTTTAATAATAGAAATTATAGAGTATATCATGGTTGGGTGGCTAGTATATACGCAAGAGATAATTTTAAGATTAAAAACCAAAAAATTTTAGATGCTATAAGATATCATACAACTGGTAGAAAAAATATGAGCGTATTTGAAAAAATAATTTTTACAGCAGATTGTATATGTCCAGGTAGAAAATATGAAAGTATAGAATATTTTAGAAAAGTTGCATATGTAAATATGGATATAGTAATGGTAGACAAGCTTATAAATTGTATAGAAAAATGTTTACGAAAACATCATACGTTAACTCAAGATACTGTTGAAGCTTATAATGACTTAGTAATTAAAGTAAATTATTAAAAAATAAAAAATATAAGGAGCTGTAAAATTATAATTATGATAAAAAAAAAAACAGAAAAATATGATCATATAAAAATAGAAAAAAAATGGCAGCATGTCTGGGAAGAGAAGAAAATTTTTAGTAATATCAAAAATATTAGTAATAAAAAAAAATTTTTTGGTTTGGTAGAATTTCCGTATCCGTCTGGCCAGGGGTTGCATGTTGGACATCCTAGAAGTTATACAGCTTTGGATATAATATCAAGAAAAAAGCGTATGCAAAATTATAATGTTTTGTATCCCATAGGCTGGGATGCTTTTGGGTTACCTACGGAAAATTTTGCTATGAAAAATAAAATACATCCCAGTGTAGTTACAAGACAAAATATCTCAAGATTTAAATCACAGTTAAAATCTTTGGGTATTTCTTTTGATTGGGACAGAGAACTAGACACTACTGATCCTGATTATTATAAATGGACACAATGGATATTTTTAAAATTATTTGAAAATGGTTTGGCGTATAAAAATAAGTCTAGTGTTAACTGGTGTACTTCATGTAAGTGTGTTTTGGCTAATGAAGAAGTAATAAATAATAAATGCGAAAGATGCTCAAGTGATGTAGTACAGAAAGTAAAATCACAGTGGGCTTTAAGAATTACTAAATATGCCCAAAGATTAATAGATGATTTAGAATTAGTAGATTATCCGGAGAGAGTAAAATCACAGCAAATTAATTGGATAGGAAGATCTAGCGGTGCAGAAATAAATTTCAAGACTAATACTCAAGAAATTATAAAAATATATACTACTAGGCCAGAGACTATTTTTGGAGTTACTTATTTAGTTGTTTCTCCAGAACATGAAATAATTAAAAAATTAAGTAATAAAATTACAAATATAAATCAAGTTAATAATTATATTTTAGAGTCAAGTAAAAAGTCAGAATTTGAAAGAACAGAATTAGTAAAAAATAAAACTGGTGTAAAATTAGAAAATATATATGCTTATAATCCGGTTAATAATGCTCAAATACCGGTATATATTTCAGATTATGTATTAACGAGTTATGGCACAGGAGCTATTATGGCAGTTCCGGCACATGACACTCGTGATAAAGAATTTGCGGAAAAGTTTAATATAAATATTATAAAAATAATAAATAATAATAATAAATTAATTAATTCGGATTTTTTGGATGATTTAGATATTAAAGAAGCTCGAGAAAAAATTGTAAATTGGTTAAAAAGTAATAAAATAGGGGCAGAAAAAGTAAATTATAAATTAAGAGATTGGGTATTTTCGCGTCAAAGATATTGGGGAGAACCTATTCCTATTGTTCATTGTGAACACTGTGGCCAAGTACCCGTGCCCGAGTCTGAATTGCCATTAAAATTACCAGATATAAATATAAATAATTTAGAATTGTCTGATAATGGAGAATCTCCGTTAGTAAATTGTACAGACTGGGTAAACACTGTATGCCCAAAGTGTAAAAGACCGGCTAAAAGAGAGACAGATACTATGCCACAATGGGCAGGATCATCATGGTATTTTATGAGATATACAGATCCTGATAATAAAAATTTTATAGCTTCGAAAGAAAATCTAGAATATTGGTTACCTGTAGACTGGTATAATGGTGGTATGGAACATACTACTTTGCACTTGTTGTATAGTAGATTTTGGTATAAATTTTTGTATGATTTGAAATTAGTATCTTTTCCAGAGCCATATAAAAAAAGAACAAGCCACGGTATGATTCTAGGCGAAAACAGTGAAAAAATGAGTAAATCTCGAGGTAACGTAATAAACCCAGATGATATAGTCCAAGAATATGGTGCTGATACTTTGAGAATTTATGAAATGTTTATAGGAGATTTCGAAAAAGCAGCTCCTTGGAATACAACTGGTATAAAAGGTAGTAGAAGATTTCTAGAAAGATACTGGGATTTACAAGAAATATTAAATAATAATAATATAAATAATAAATTAGAAATATTATTTAACAAGACTATTAAAAAAGTTACTGAAGATATAGAAAATATGAAATTTAATACGGCTATAGCGAGTTTAATGAGTTTAATAAATAATATTTATGAAATAGGTGAAATTAATAAAAAATATTTAAGAATATTTACTTTATTGTTAAATCCATTTGCTCCTCATATTACTGAAGAGGTATATAAAAACTGTGATTTAGGAGATGGTTTGGCTTGTTGTCAAGAATGGCCAGTTTATGATGCCTCAAAATGTACAGATTCAGAAACAGAAATAGTATTACAAATAAACGGAAAATTAAGATCTAGATTAAAATTACCTAAAAATTTGTCTAAACAAGAAGTTTTAAATTATTTCGAAAAAACTCCAGAATATATTAAATTTACTTCTGAGAAAAATATATTAAAAATAATTTATATTCCAGATAAAATTTTAAATATAGTCTTAAAATAATTTTTTTGGAATAAATATTTAATTAAAATATATTCGGGAGGTTATTATAAATTATTATGAGTGATAATATTAATAATTTAGTAATTAAAGCTAATAGAGCTCTTGAAAGTTTTGTAAAATTAGATCAGGAACAAGTAGATAAAATAGTACAAAATATGGCTATAAAAGCTATGGAAAATAATTTAGAGCTCGCTAAATTAGCTATACAAGAAACAAATAGAGGAATACTAGAAGATAAAATTATAAAAAATATGTTTGCTTCAGAATATGTTTTTAATAATATAAAAAATAAAAAAACTGTAGGAATAATTAATGATAATAATTTTGAAGATTGTATAGAAATTTTGGAACCATTGGGGGTTGTAGCAGGTGTTACGCCGGTTACGAATCCTAGTTCGACTGTTATATTTAAGTGTTTAATATGTGCCAAGACTAGAAATCCAATAATTTTTGGATTTCATCCTGGGGCACAAAAAACCTGTGTAAAAACAGCAGAAATTTTAAAACAGGCAGGTTTAGAGGCAGGTGCACCTGAAGATTTTATTCAATGGATAGAAGAGCCGTCTGTAAAGTCAACTTCAGAGCTCATGAATCATGAAAAAGTACATATAGTACTAGCCACAGGTGGCTCTGGTATGGTTAAATCTGCTTATTCTACAGGTAAACCAGCACTGGGAGTCGGTCCAGGAAACGTTCCGTGTTATATAGAAAAAACTGCAGATCTAGAACGTGCATGTCATGATTTAATATTATCTAAAACTTTTGATAACGGTATGATTTGTGCTTCTGAACAATCTGTCATAGTCGACGAGTGTATATCACAAGAATTTGAAAATATTATGACAAAAAATAATAATATATTTTTTAAATTAAATAATAATTTAGAAAATATAAATAAACTTTTTAATATAATAATAAATCCTGAGACTAATTTATTAAATTCTAAAATAGTAGGCAAGAGTGCATATGAAATAGCAAGTATGGCGAATATAAATATTCCAGAAAATACTAAAATTTTATTTATAGAACAAATAGGTGTAGGTAAAGACTTTTTATTGTCACAAGAAAAATTGTCACCTGTTTTGACTTATTATAAATCTAAAAATTCACAAGAAGCTTTTGAAATTTGTAAAAATATTTTAAATTTTGGTGGTTTAGGTCATACGGCAAGTATTCATAGTAATAATCAAGAAATAATTAAAAATTTTGGCTTAAACATGAATTCTTGTAGAATTATAGTAAATTCACCGTCTTCACATGGTGCAATAGGTGATATTTATAATACTAATACACCATCTTTGACTTTAGGCTGTGGCTCTCATGGTAAAAATTCTAGTTCTTTAAATATATCATGTGAGAACCTGTTGAATACTAAAAAAATTTTTTTCAGGAGAAATAATATGCAATGGTTTAAAGTCCCTCCAAAGATATATTTTGAAAAAAATTCTATATCTTATTTACAAAATTTAAATAATTTAAAAAGAATTTTAATAATCACAGACAAAAACATGGTAAAACTTAAATTTCTAGATAAAATTATTTATTATTTAAATAAAAATAATAATATAAAAATTGAAATTTTTGATAATATTAACCCTGATCCAGATTTTAATACTGTTCTAGAGGGCTACAAAATATTAAAAAATTTTAATCCAGATTGTATAATTTCTCTAGGCGGAGGTTCAGTAATAGACGCTGGAAAAGTTATCTGGTTATTGTCTAATAATAATTTTAATATAAATAATAATATTAATTTTGATAATATAAAATTAAAATTCATGGATATAAGAAAAAGAATTTGTGAGTTTCCAGATAGTCACAGAAAAATAAAGTTTGTTGCTATTCCTACAACTTCGGGTACTGGTTCAGAAGTTACCAGTTTTGCTGTAATTACAGATAATTCTAATAATAAAAATATTAAATACCCGTTAGCTGATTACAATTTAACTCCAGATGTTTCTATTATAGACCCAAATTTAGTTATGTCTTTGCCAAAGATTACTACTGCAGACACTGGTATGGACGTTTTAACTCACGCCATCGAGGCTTACGTTTCGATTATGGCCAGTGACTATACAGACGGTTTGTGTCTACAAGCTATAGAATTAGTTTTTAAATATTTAGTACGTGCTTATGAAAACGGTGAACAAGATAGTATAGCCCGTGAAAAATTACACAATGCTTCATGTATAGCAGGTATGGCATTTACTAATGCATTCTTAGGTTTAAACCATTCTATGGCTCACAAAATCGGTGGAGAATTTAATATTTCTCACGGAAGGTCTAATGCAATTTTACTTCCGTATATAATAAAATATAATTCAACTTTGCCAGAAAAATTTGTATCTTTCCCAAAATACGAAAAATTTGTCGCCGATCACAAATATTCTCGTATTTCTCAAATTATAAATAACAATTTTAATAATAATACAAATATTCAAGAAAACATAGATAACTTGATTTTATATATACAAAATTTAAATAAAAAATTAAACATACCTAGTAGTTTTCGAGAATATGGTGTACCAGAAGAAGAATTTTTGTTAAAGCTCGACAATTTATCAGAGCTTGCACATCAAGACCAATGTACAAGTACAAATCCGAGATATCCGTTGATTTCTGATATAAAGAGTTTGTATTTGAATTCGTATTACGGTAATTTGTAAGGTCCTACTCTTGTAATATTTCGTCTCCGGGTAGTAGTGTTTTTAGGACGTTACCGAAGTTACAGTTAACAGTTCTGGATAATATTAGATCTTTAGTCACTATGCCTTCAAAGTGTTTAAAAATACCGCACATATTTACATTGTTTAACTTTAAACTATTTAAGTTTCCAAAAGTTTGAGGTATATTCGTCTACTTTGTTGCCCATTATAGTACAATTTTTAAGATTTAAATTTATTTTATTATACCCTGTTATATTATTCTTTTCTTTTTATGGATTCTTTCAGAATTTCGTTAGACAACACTTTTGGTAAGAAGGACTGAAGGTCGTTACAGCGGGAATTCCCAATTATATCAACATCAACAAAACCGTCATTTGAATTAATTGTATACTGATTAGCTATTGATGTCAGTGATGCCGCCAGAGTACATTTTTTGTTAATCATTGGAAAGCGTAGTTTACTCTCTTCGTCTAAGTATTTTTAAACTATTTTTAAGCTACCGAAGGTCTAGACGACTTACACCTGGATTAGCTAAAACAGAGTTAGCATTAAAACTTATACTCGTTAAAGCTGCTATTGCTAATAACTTTTTTGTTTTACTATTTTTCATAGTTTTCTCTATTAAATAATTTATAAAGTAGCGAACTGAAAACACGCTGCTAAAGTTGTAGTATGATTAATTTTAAATGTCAATATCTAAATATGATGTTAAAAATT
>CAYYWE010000003.1:0-4587 GCA_964475315.1 uncultured Eubacteriales bacterium | reverse complement strand
AAATTTGTTATTGAATGTAATATATAAAATTTAAATTATAAATTAATATAATTTTGCTTTTCCGAATTTTTTTTGTATATAAAAAACGTTCTTGAGAATAATAACAGTCGGAGGTGTATTATTATGGATACTCAAGACGAAGATATTATAGATAATCAAAACGGCAAGAAGCCGTACAAAAATCCGAAATTATATGTTGCGTTGACGGTGTGTCTGGGAGCGATATCAATTGCGGGGTGGTCGACATATAAAAGTATAAAAGAAGTTATGGTACCATCAAATAAAATTAAAAATAATACTAGCACTACAAATAAAGCTACAAACAAAAATTCCAATAAAACTCAAAACAATAAAAATCATATTCTTGACGAAAAGCAAAATAATAACACTCAAAAATCAGTAGTACCGTACGAAAACGCAGAGAGAAACAAGCAAAATAATACTAAAAACACTAAAATCTCTGAGGTTAATGTGCTGGATAGTCAAGAAACACAACCAGTATTGAGCTTAAATGTACAAAGCCCCAAAATAGTATATCCGGTTGATAATAATACAATTATTAAAGAGTTTAGTGATGAAAAACCAGTTTATTCTAAGACTTACGGAGATTGGCGTTCACATCAAGGTACAGATTTCAAAGCTGAACCCGGGAGTGACGTAAAATCTATAACGAGTGGTACTGTTACTGACATTTATGATGACCAGTTATATGGCACAACTGTGGTAATATCCCATGACCAAAATTTTACAGCGTATTATTCAGGTTTGGACGAAAATATTTGTGTTGCTAAAGGGCAAAAAGTGAATCCCGAAGAAAAAATCGGATTTACAAACAAAATTCCGTGCGAATCACTTGATGAACCACACTTACATTTTATGATAAACCAGAACAATAAATTTATAGACCCAATTTTAATACTAGAGGAAAATAAAAATAATTAATACTTTTTAATTTAGTACCGATAATTCGGTACTTTTGCTAAAACAGAATTTAATAAATAATTATTAATAATTACTAGAATAAGCTATAGTGCAACAAGTAACATTGCTAACTCCAGATTTCAGTAATGTTTTAATACATTCCGAGAGAGTATTCCCAGTTGTTATAATATCATCGCAAATTAAAATACTCTTGTTTTTGATAATACTATTTATTTTATTATTAATATTAAAAGCACCCAAAATATTTGTTTTTCTCATATTTAAATCTAGTTCATGTTGATCTTGAGTGTTTTTTATTTTTTGTAAAATATTTAAAAAATTAATGTTAAGTTTTTGTGATATATCATGTGCGAGGCACTCAGCCTGATTAAATCCGCGAATTTTATATTTTGTGTTAGTAACAGGTACAGAACAGATATAATCAAAATTAACATTATTTAAATTTTTAATTAATTCCTGGGAAATTATCTCTGCGAAAAACTTTGAGTAATATTTACAGTTTCTAAATTTAAATCTCCATATAGCTTGTTTAATATTACCAGAATATTCAAACGGTGAAACACAAATTATATTATGTTTATTACTAATAACTCTAATTTTGGTATTAATATTTAATTTTTTATTACAATTTTCACATAAACAAGACTTATTTTTAATAATTATTTTATCACACAAATAACATTTTTCTGGATATATAAAATTAATTAAATTTTTTATGAAATTCTTCAAATACATTTTATATATTTTAAAATTATATATTTAATAAATTTATAGCTATTTCTAGATGTTCGTCTTCTGAGTATGGTAAATTATTATCTAACAATAAATCTTTATGTTCATTTTTCATAATTAAATTTTCATCAGGGACTAACCCGATTTTATAAAAATTGGTATCTTTTGAAGTTACATAAACTGCGTCTGGAAAAATAATCACGTGATTATCAGAAATTTCAGTAATTTTTTCGCGCACCGGGTTCCCGGCACTCTGCTCACCTATTAACTGAGAATTCAAATTGTCTCTTAATACAGATGCCAGAGTTTCTGATGCACCCGATGTATTATTATTAATAATTACCGAAAAATTCATATTAATATTATTGTCACTATGAGACTCGCAAGCAAGTTCTTTGCTATTATCTTTAGTAACACTGTATACTAATTTACTGTTTGGTATCAAATATTTGAGTATTTTGAATACTTCTTCTATGTCACCATCAGAATTATTTCTCAAATCTATAATTACTTTCGAAATTTCTTGATTTTTTAGAGAATTTATAGACTGTATAAAATCATCAGACGAATTTTTTGTGAAGCTTGGACACTTTAAATAGCCAATATTATTATCTAATAATTCAAACTTTATTTTATTATAATTAAGTTTTTTGTTTTGTAAATAACTTTCATAATCTTCTTTGATAAAAATTTTACAATTTATATCATGAACACCGGTTATATATCCAAAGTACAAATTACTCAAAATTTGTGATTCCTGAACATCTCCAATATATTCGTTACGAATTATATAGTCTATTTCACCTAGATCTCCATACATTTTTTGCTTTTCTTGTGAAAAAGATACTAAATTATTGAATTTATTCATAGCAATTTTGTATCCCAAAGTGTAAACACCAGAAGAAATTATAAATATTAACACCAAAACTGCAGGTATAGAGATTTTTTTGTTAAAAAAGTTCATAAAATTATCCCCTTTATATTTATAATTATAATAAAATTTTAGTAACTTACATAATTTAGTGGGTTCTTTCTAATATTATTCTCTCTTACTTCAAAATGCAAGTGAGGCCCTGTCGAAAAACCTGTGCTGCCAACGTTACCGATAGTTTGTCCACGAGTCACTTTCTGGCCTTTTGATATAGATACAACACTTAAATGGCCGTACAGCGTCGAAGTCGAGCCACCGTGGTCAATAACTACATATTTCCCGTAGCCACCACCGCCCTGACCCTTTGAGTTTACCACTGTATTAGTAGAAATTACTGTACCTTCTGCCATAGCAACTACAGGTGCACCATAAATTCCAGCACCAGCAATATCTAAGCCATTATGAGCTTTAGATCTGTTTGAAGTATCACCAAAATATGAAGTGATTTTATTATAACCTGGGACAGGCCAGACGAAACCGTCTTTATTAATTTTCGGTTCCACATAATCTTTATTTTTTCGTTTTTCTTCTTCGATTCTTTTGCGTTCTTCTTCATAGTATTTTTTAATTTCGTTATTAAGAGATTTTATTTCTGAATCATTTTCGTCTATTTCTTTTTGTATTTGTTCTTTTGATTTTTCGTACTCAGAAATTAATTTTTCGCTTTCTTCGTACAATTTTTGTAGTTCTGCACGTTGATTTTCAGCTTTTTGTAACTCTAATTTTTGCTCTTCTTTGAGCTCCAAAATTTGTTTTTGTTGAATCTCAAGTTTATTTATATATTCATTTAGAGTATTAATTAATTCTTTAATTGTACTGCTAACAGACCTGACAATATCAGCTTTATCTAAAAAGTCATTAAAATCTTTTGCACCGAGCACTATGTCTATGGCCATTGTATCCCCGGCCACATAAATAGAAACTAATGCTTCTTTTAGTAACTTAATTTTTTCTTTAATTTTTAATTTTGTATTTTCTATTTGTTTCTCTAGGTCTATAATTTTGTTATTTAACTCAGCTATGTACAGGTTTATAATATCTATTTGTGATTTTACTTCGGATATTTTTGCATCTATATTATTTTTATGTTCTGTCTCTGACTTTATATTGTTAATATTGTCTTTTAAATTTTTTTCTTGTTGTTTCTTTTTTTTAACTAACTCATTACGTTGTTTAGTAGCTTCATCGATTTTTTTGTTTTTACACAAAACACTAGGTTCAAACAGAACCCCAGAACTAAAATAAATACTTGAAATTAAACAAGAAATTAAAATTTTATTAATTTTTTTGTTATTAAACAAGTGCGACACCCTCTTTTTTTAAGTAGCGTCTTATAGATATTAAACCGCCGAGGACACCCATCAAAATGCCAGCACATGAAAAATATCCCATAACCTGCCAAAAAATTTCTTTTGTATAAAACCCTTGAAAACTTATTATTCCGCCTAAAACTTCTACAAATTCCCTATAAATAGTATTCAAAACAACACTTGAAACCACCGAAGAAATTAGGCCTATTACTATCCCTTCGACTATAAACGGGGTACATATAAACAAATTTGTTGCACCTACAGATTTCATAATACTAATTTCTAGTCTTCTATTGTGTATAGTCAATTTAATTGTATTCGAAATTATGAAAACAGACACTATTGCAAGTGCACAAACAGTCCAAATGCCAGCTGTGTTAATTAATTTATTCAACTCTGATAGTCTGCGCGCAGTTTCACTTCTGTCACTTACAGACTCGACAAATTCTATATTTTCTAATTCTTTAACAGTTTGATCATATAAAGAAAAATCTTCCATACTAACATGAAAAGCCTCAGGGAACGGGTTCCCAGATTCTTGTAAAATTTCGTACAAATCTCCTAAAATTTCTTTATATTTTTCAGAAGCTTTGTCACTTGAATAATATTCACATGTTAATACATTGGGTACATTTTTAATTTTTTGCTCTATTTGTGAAATTTCATTAAATT
>CAYYWE010000002.1:2384-29876 GCA_964475315.1 uncultured Eubacteriales bacterium | reverse complement strand
ATGACTAATAATATGTTTGAAAATATAAAAAATAATGGTAAATTTGATGTAAAAAAGATTAATGAGTTGCCAGATTGTTTCAAAAGTCGTATAATATTTAAAATTATAAATTTTTATGATTCGAATATTAGACTTGAACGAAAACATGTGAATAATATTATTAATTTTATTGAAAAGTCACAAAAAAATAAAATTAATGATTTGAAATATTTGTCTATTCCTGGTGATAAGTATATTGTTATTAAAAATAATATGTTAAGTTTTGAAGAAAAAAATAACATTTTTAATGATAATTATAAAGAAATATTGCATAAATTTAATTTATATAATGATTTTAAAGACCTAAATATAGTTATTAAACTTGATATTATAAATAAAATTGAATATGAAAGATTAAAAAAAGGAGGAAGTTTAAGTAATAATTTATTTTTTGTAGATTATAATAAATTAAATTTAGATAATATTTGTTTTAGAAACAGAAGACCGGGAGATAAATTTAAGTTTAAAAACAAAAATATTTCTAAGAGTGTGAAGAAAATATTTAATGAGTATAAATTTCCGGTTGAAATTAGAAACAAAACTTTAATTTTAGAATCAGACAATAATATAGTTTGGATTGATAATATAGGTGTGTCTAGGAATTATGTTGTTACAAATAGTACAAAAGAAGTTATGGTTATCTGTAAAAATTAAGGAGTTTTTATAATTTTATGGATTTTTTAGAAGAAATTATTATAGAAAAAAATAAAATTTCAGAAAGAGTACAAGAACTTGGTCAGGAAATTACGCGTGATTATAAAAATAAAAATTTATTATTAATAAGTATTTTAAAAGGTTCTGTTATATTTTTTGCAGATTTGGTTCGAGAAATTAATATTTATAATTGTGAACTTGATTACATGCATATTTCGAGTTATATTGGTACTGTTAGAAGTGACAAAATTAATGTACTAAAAGACTTGAATATTAGTGATATTACTGATTTTGATGTTTTAATAGTAGAAGATATTTTTGAAACTGGACGTACTTTGAAATTTGTTAAAAATATGTTGAGTTCAAGAAATCCTAAGAGTCTAAAAATATGTTGTTTGTTAGACAAACCCGAGATGCATGAGATTGGTATTCAGGCGGATTATGTCGGTTTTGAAGTTCCAAATAAATTTGTAATTGGTTATGGTATGGATTATAATGAAAAATACAGAAACTTACCGTTTATTGGTGTGTTAAATAAAAAATATATAAATTAAAATCTCAAGGAGTGAAAAGTTTGGACAATAAAGACAAAAACAAAACTCTTAAAAAAATGCTTGCGTTTCTAGGGTTGCCAATATTAATAATTTTAATATTTGTAATTATTAACGGAATTAGTCCAAATAAAAATTATAATTATTCTGAAATAGTCGAAAAATTCAAGAATCATGAAGTCGTAAAATACGAAATGAATTTGGGTTCTGGGAATATGACTTTGAATCTTAAAAACGGCGAAACAGTTTATTATACTGCACCTAGTGTACATTTAATATATGATGACATAAAAAATTATGTGCAAGATTATAATAATAATAACCCAGAGAACCCTATAGTTTATAATTTAATTAAACCCATGGAAACTTCTTGGTTGATGAGCATGTTTACTTTTTCGATACTTCCGATGCTTATGTTGTGGCTTTTCGGATGGTTGTTTTTACGAAAAATGAGTATAACAGGTGACCGAGGGGGACAACTGGGGTTTGGTAAAGCTAAAGCTAAAAGTACAGAAAAAGATGGGCGTAAAGCTACTTTTGAAGATGTAGCAGGTGCGGATGAAGAAAAAGAAGAATTATTTGAAATAGTAGATTTTTTGAAAAACCCACAAAAATACAACGACATGGGTGCAAGAATTCCGAAAGGAGTTTTGTTGGTCGGACCACCAGGTACAGGTAAAACTTTGTTGGCTCGTGCAGTTGCTGGAGAATCTGGAGTGCCGTTTTTTTCGATGTCAGGCTCCGATTTTGTAGAGATGTTCGTTGGTGTTGGTGCATCGCGTGTCAGAGACTTGTTCGATCAAGCTAAAAAAAACGCACCGTGCATAATTTTTATAGACGAAATAGATGCTGTAGGTCGTAGACGAGGTGCTGGATTAGGTGGTGGTCACGATGAACGTGAGCAGACTTTAAATCAGTTATTGGTCGAAATGGACGGCTTTGGAGCTAATGAAGGTGTTATAGTTATTGCTGCTACCAATAGATCTGATATTTTGGACCCTGCACTTATGAGGCCTGGCAGATTTGATAGGCAAGTTTATGTTGGGTATCCAGATATAAAAGGTCGCGAGGAGATACTAAAAGTTCATGCCAAAGGCAAAAAATTTGCTTCCGACGTACAATTAAAAACTGTTGCCAAGAGTACAGCTGGTTTTACTGGTGCTGATTTGGAAAATTTAATAAACGAATCCGCACTTTTAACTGTACGTAGAAGAAAAGATATTATATCTATGTCAGAAATTGAAGAAGCTACTGTTAAAGTAACTATGGGCTCAGAAAAAAAATCGAGAGTTATTACAGAAAAAGAAAAACGTGAAACTGCATATCATGAAGCTGGGCACGCGATTACAACATATTTTTGTGAAACTCAAGAAAAAGTCCACGAGATTTCTATTATTCCCAGAGGTCGCGCTGGCGGGTACACTCTTTCGCTCCCTGAAAAAGATGTTTGGTGTGAGTTTAAAAACAAAATGCTTGAAAATATCGTAGTGCTATTGGGTGGTCTATTGGCTGAGAAATTGGTTATCGGCGATACGTCTACGGGTGTTTCTAACGACATCAAAAGAGCTACAGATCTTGCTAGGACTATGGTTATGAAATACGGTATGAGTGAAAAACTTGGTCCAATAGTTTATGGCCAGGACGATTCTGAAGTTTTTGTCGGTCGCGATATGGGTCACGAGAAAAATTATTCTGAAGAAACTGCTGCACAAATTGACTCTGAAGTCAAAAATATTATTTTAGAGTGTCATTCAAAAGCTAAAAAGATACTTCAAGACAACATAAATAAGCTTCATGAGCTTGCAAAATATCTCGTTGAACACGAAAAAATGAATGGTGAACAATTCGAATTACTTATGGCGGATAATAATCTTGTCAATGGTATATAGAAAAACAGAGTGCTAAAAGATAGGAAAAGATAAAAAAGTGGATAAATAGAATACCTAATCAAGACAAAAACTAAAATATGAGATCTAAAAAGAGGATATTTAAGTTTAGCAAGACGAAACTTGTTAAAAGCAGAGACGAAAATAGTAAATACAGAAAAAATAGTATTAAAAGAACGAAAAAAGCATCTATGGCAAAGCTGCACGAGTATTAATAAATAAAACATGAAAGATCTGTATTTACAGAAAATTTTTCAAACTCCCATAATTCTCTCTGCTACTTGCAATTATAAGCTTTTGTCTTGATTTCACAGGAGGTTTAATGGCAAACCAACACTTTATTGATTTAAAAAATTAATTTAATAATTAAAAATAGAACTTATGAGTAACATGGGTTCTATTTTTTTGTAAATTTTCGAGAAATCTGTGAGAGGAAGAGGGTTTTTGCCTAGGCCTACTTCTATAGTGAAACCAGGTTTTTTAAATTTACTTATAAACCAGTCTTTGAAACCACCGCCGACGGCCAAGTTTTCAGGATTACCAATTTTATATCCGGAGCTTAAAGCTAAAATACTTGCTATATTTTCGGAATTTTTAGGAGTATTTTCGCCAAAATCCCAATAAATTTCTTCACCCTGACTATGAAAAGAAATGACTGAATTAAAATTATTTTTTTCGCAAAAATTAATTAATGCAAAGGTTTCAGGCTCACTATGAGGGTGTGTGCCACCGTATCTTGTGTAGGAAGGACCAGTGATACCGTTTCTTTGTTCCAGAATATGTAATTTTTGCCAGTTTGCGTCATAATTATGGTTTAGATCTACGCCACGAGCATTAGATTGCCAAGTACTTGGACTATTATTTTTGTATATTTTATTAACCAAATTAGTATATTTTCCAGCGGAGTATGGGCCCATAATTTGAATTTCAACGCCATCTGGATTTAAACACGGTATAATAACTAGACCTTGATTGTTGAATTTTTCTTGTAAGTTAATACCAGATATCTTTTGATTTTGTTTAATATTACTAGAAATAATATCCAAAAAATTCAATAAAATTAATGAAGTTATGTATTCAGAACCATGATGAGCGGCAACCCAAAGATTTTTATTATTTTTGTTGCCAATTTGTATGTATTCTATCGGTCTGTTACAGAGACTTTTTCCAATAATTCCATAAGACAAAAAATTGTATTTTTTTAGTAAATTATGAATAATATTATTTTTATTTGAGAAATTAAATTTATAATTATTAGATATATTTTCAAACATGATTTATTTATAGCTCCTATATGTAAAATAAAATATAAATAAATTAAGTGTGTAAAAAAATATGATTAATTCACAAAATATATTGATATTTTTTTTGAAATAAGTATAATTATAATAAAAATTATGGACTGTTCAAAAATTAGCTCTGGGGGTTATTTTATATGATATTTATTAAAAATCTGAAAAAAGAAACTAAATTTAAGTTTCTTAGGTTTTTATTTTTTAGTATATGTGTAATTATGAATTTATGTTTATTAACAGAAGCTAAAAGTAATTATAATTATTATAATATAATTTTGCCAAAAAAAATTGATGGCATAGAATCTGTACAATATTATGTTAACAATAGTCCTTGTGGTAGCACAGATGGTATTAGTTCTATAAAACTTAAACAGGATACTAAATTAAAATTTTCTGTAAAATTTGAAAAAAATAAATACAATAAATTAAAATTTAAAGATTTAAAATTAAGACAAAATAATAATATTATTAAATTTAATTTGTACAAAAAAGATGAAAATGACAATGTTATTTTATATGAGCCTGACCAAAATGAATATATTAATACCAATCAGGAATATATAAGTTCAGAAATAAATATAAATTCTGATTGTAATTTTTGTTTTAATAAGTTAAGACAAGATATATATAATATTAAAATAAAATCAAATTTAGATAATATAAATAACATAAATTTAAAATACAGAATTATTAATCAAGAAAATATTAATAATTATGGAGATTTTAAGACTGATTATATTCATGATTATGATTTAAATATTTTTAAAATTCCTGATTTAACTCCGGATTGTACTCTTGAGTTAATAATTATTCCTGATGATTCTTATTCTAAATCAAATTTTAATATTTTTTATAATAATAAAAAAATAAGTTCTAATAATAATATATTTAAAATTACTGAAATTAACTCCGATGGCGAAATTTTAATAGATAATTTAGAAAAAAACAAATATACTATAAATTCTGACACAGAAAAAATTAATATTAAAAATGTAATTTTGAATCATGGAGATAATTACGAGTTTGACTGTGTTAACAATGTACCAGATGATTATTATGTTACTGTTAATAATATAATTATTAAACCTGATCAAAATAATATGTACAAAATACATAATATTACTGAAGATTTAAATATAAATTTCACAAAAAAGTCTGATGCTGAACACAGAATTTGTTTTGATAATATATTAAAATATTATGATGTTACAGATACAAATAATAATAGTATTAGTTATTTAAATGTCAAAGATAATCAAGAAGCTAGATTTAATTTGACACCTAAACCCGATTATTCTGATAACATAACTACTAATGAGATCTTCTCCGAGACTATATACAATTTTGATGATAATTCTCATAAAATTAGTTTTGATTCTGGTAGTTATGTAATAAAAAACGTAACCAGTTCGCTTAACTTATATTCTAATGATGTTCCAAAAAATAAATATTTTGTTAAAATAGCTGGAAATTTGAGTAATTTAAGTTTTTATAATTTAGTAGTAAATAACACTAACGTTTTCGACGGTACCAGAGAAATTATTGTTGAATATGGTGATACGGTAGATTTAAATTTTGATGTCATAGATGGCTATGACTGCTCTGATTGTTATATTACAACTCACCCGGTTCTCGAAAGCATTACTGGTTCGGACGGCAGTTTTATTTTGAGCAATATTAATTCTAATTTATATATTAATATTAATAATATTAAAAAAATAATCAATGGTGATGTGATTACTGTTAGATCTACACCTGTTATAAATCATGAAAGCTTTTATCAAGAATATTATGATACTTATTATGCTGACAAGAATATCCGTGAAGAAATTTTCGAAAATAGTCTTGCAAACCAATTTTCTAATTTTTTTAATAATAATTTGAATTTTGATATTTTTAAAACTGTCTCTAAACTCGAAAGTATTACTGATTCTGACGTACAAAAAGCACAAGAATTATACGAAAACTCAGAAGAATATCAAGAATTTTTAAAAGAACAAGAAGAATTAAAATTAGAAGAAAAAATAAAACAAAAAGAAGATTTTACTGAAAAAGAGTACGAAGATAGTATACAAAACAACGAAAATAATATTGATGATGAAAAAATTGCTAGTGCAGCTGAGATCGCTTATGCTGGTAATGACCCAGACGACATGAACTGGAAAAATTTTCATACAAATAACGGAATTAATACATCTGACGCTTTTGATTGTTACTGGATTACTGGAAGAAATCCGTCTAATGGAAAATGGTATCAAAGTTCTAATTGGAGTGATAGTACTTATGTAGAAAAGATGTCTCATGGTGGTCAAAATACTAATGGCGAAGGTGATCATTATGTTAGATTAAAAGATAATGGAGATAATAGAGATTATTTAATTGTGCCCAAGTATGGTTACCGATTTGAAAGCATTAGCGTAAGCGATAGAACTGTTAAGCCAATACATGAATGGTATGGTGTATCCAGAGATTCTCTATCGGAAGGATTGAAAGATGCTTGGGTTATGTACAGAATAAAAAATAATGATGTAGTAAGCTCTAAACTAATAGGAAGTATGCATTTTAATATTCCTGGTTGGTATGCTAGCGATACTATGGATGTATATCACGTTAGATATGCTCAAGTATATGGTAAAGAATGGTATAAATGCAGTTTTGCTGAAAATTATAATGCAGGAAATTTAGGCCAACTTGATTATTGCAGTAATTCTAATAGAGACGACCGCTTTTTTCTTTCAGAAAGAGATACCAGAAATAGCGCTATATATCTTGTTATGCCGAAATCAGATCGAGGGTTTAGCCTTTCTTCCAGTGACGGAACAGTAAAAAAAATAAATGATTTTTATGACAAAAAAATGAGCGATATCGGTCAGGGGCTGGAGTATGGTTGGGTTATGAAGGGAATTACAAACAATGATAAAATAAACGTTACTCGGACAAGTGTTAAGTGGTCAGAAGATATAGATGACATTTTTGATGTATATTATTTACTTAATAACAATAACTCTGACGAAACAAAATGGTACACAAAAACAGTAACTGAACTTGAAAATATGTACAAAAATTATAAGAAACATGGTTTTATGCCTCGTGAAAATTTTAATTCATATTATACAAATTTGCGCCCTAGTTATGATGATGGATGTGTATATGTTCTAGTCCCTAAAGATGAAAACACTGGCTTTTTTCTGTCAAGTAATGATGTAAACCTTTGCCATATTAGTATGTACAGTAATGGTGTTGACATGACTAAAATTACCGATTCCAGACTTAAAAATGCCTGGATTATGACTGGTGTTGGGCATGATGATTATGTGACTGTTAAGTCAGGTAATGAAATTTTTAAAGTTACAGTAGACGGGACAGCTGCTTTGATGGAAAATAAGACTTACAATTGTTATATAGACCAACAGGATTATGAGATGACAACTACTGATCACAATTACACTAGAAAATCCCATCCTAATATTATGCAATTTAAAAATATGGGCTCAAAAGATAATCTAACAGCTACCTTTTACTTGCCAAAAAAAGTGGAATACTATACGGAATCAGGTGGAAAAATTTTAAGTTACGGGTATAGATTTACTACAAATTTTGCGACAAATGATAATGACAGCAGCAAAAAAATACAGATTAGTAAAGATTTTTCTAAAAATGGCGAACCTAATAAACGATATATACAGGATTCACATGCTTGTTTTGATTTATTTAACATAAATACTTCTAATGATGACGATATTAGTATCGATCTGTACAGCTCTCTATCAGATAGTATAAAAGCTAAGCTCGATATTGGTGGTAATGAAATGGAATTTAAAGAAGCTGATCTTGAATACGGTGCAAATTATGCATGCTTTGACTGGTCGCAAAAAGAATTAGACAGTTTTGTTTCAACTGCTCTTACATCAGGGAAAACAATACCTGATGACCTGTTTTTCCACCGTGTAGAAAAAAATTTTGGTAATTACTATGATACAGAAAAACTTAGTTTTACTATTTCACCATTGAGTAAAACATTTTGGCAAGCTAGTAGTTTGTCATTAAAGTGTGGTGAAGAAAATAAAATAGCTGTCTCAACTTATGATAAAGGTTCTTGGAAGAACGGTAAATCTGAAATAATGACTGTTGAAGGGCCCTATATTGGTATTAACACTATGACTATTACGATAAATAAAAGTAAGTATTTAAAACATATTGGCGAACAAATAAAAGCTGGAAAAAACAGCTATAATGATTATAAAAATTTAAGATTAGTGTTTGTTTATGGTGAATGTAAAATACCCAATGATGACACTGAGAGTAACAAATATCTTCAAATAAGGTATACATCTGATACCATGATGGAAAAACCAGTAGTTATAACTGAAGCAACAGTAACTGATGGAAACAATTCTATACAAATTAGTAAGACAGAAGATTTAAAATCATTTTATACTGAAAAATATGGGTCTGAAACTAATTTTATTGACAACATAACTAAAGGCGATTTATTGAATGGAGGCAACAAAGTATATATTTTAATTCAAGCAAAATCAAATTATCAAAGAAGTGGTGATACGTATACGTTTAGCGCAAACGATATAAAAGTAAAACACTCAAAAACAGATTCCAGTGATGGTGGTGATACATTTATTACTCTAAATAATGAATATATTGAAGGTATGGTTTTGGAAATAGATCCCCAACAATTAGCATATTGGACCATTTTAGATATTAATAATACCTGGCTTGACATGAAAAGTGTGGATTTAACTTTTGAAAGCAGTCCTGGTACAGAATTTTATGAGAATGGTATATGTGAAAGTAATGGTACGTATAAAACAGGAAATATCGGACTTAATTACACAGAAAAAGAATTAGAACAAATGGGATACGTTTCAAATAAATCTGTACAATCTTTAGGGTTTAAAAATAATTTAGAAAAACTTAGTTTAGGCAAGGAAATCAAAGACACCGAGTCAAATGAATTTGGCAAAATAGATGGTTCCAGTATTGTAAAAAAAACAGAAGTTGGCACAATAGACGATTCCGGTATTATAACAGATAAAAGTGGAAATATAGTTGGCAAAATAGACAGTTCCAATATTGTAAACATAGATGGAATAGAAGTTGGCAAAATTGAAGATGGTACAATAAAACTATACGAGTCTAAATATATTTATAAAGCAATGCCGTTTATTATTGCAAAATCTGATGATAGATATACTGACAATTTTAAAATAATGTTAACTGATCTTAATGGTAATAGTATTGTTCAGAAAGATATTTATGACGCAGAAAGTATGGAAAATACTAAAACAAAAAAAGATATATCTAATGATTTCAAAGACAAAAATCTAAAAGGTTATAATGGTTCTTTTAATTTGTTTAATATATCGCCAGAAAACAGCAATAATGTTAAGAAAGACGAAACTGTTGGAAAGTATTATTACGATGGAGTATATTATAATTATGATAGGGACCCTAATGGAAATAGAAAGTTTTATTTTAACAAAAAGCAAATGGTCGGTGCAGAAATTAATTTTAATAAAAGTTTATACTTAAGAGTAATACGAGAAAGAGTGTCAACGAAAATTAAATTTCAAACTGACCATGAAGGTGTAGAAATTATAGATAGCCAGACTAATGAAATAATATCTGATGAAAAAGATTGTACTGGAGCAACGTTATCGTTTAATATAGTCCCTGAAGAAGGGTACGAAATGCCGGCTGATATGCAAGTTTATCTTGAAAATGCTAATGGCGATTTGCGATCCGTACCAGAAATAAATGGTAGGTATGTTTTAGTTGAACCCGAAGAAAATTCAACTGTAATTTTAAAATACACACCAGTAAAAAAAGAATACGACGTTTTCTTTACGGAGTATGACGGTGTAGAATACAAAGATAGTGCAAGCACAAATATATATTCTGGTTCAGCAAAAGTGAAATACGGTGAAGATTTTAGTTGTTGCGTAGATTTAGATAGATTAAGCGCTTATTCTGATGTTGACCTTAACGCTCTTACCGTTGGAGTAGTTTCTGAAACTCACAGCAAAGAAATACCTGTTAAAAAAACGGATGAAAATGAAACTATAAATCTTGCTCAACCGTATTTATCTAAAAATGGAAATATATATACTATTCATAATATAAGTGATAATTACAGGATTTTAGTTAATGGTTTGGAAGTTAATAAATATACTGTTACTTTTAAAGAACATGAAGGCGTAGTTTATATGGACCAATATGGTTTAGAAGCACTCAAAAATAATGTTACAGAGAATATCGAAGATGAGAAAATAAAGATAGAGGTTGTTCATGATGGCTCTGTAGGATTTAAAGTAGTCCCAAGTGATGATTCAGGTATTGACGAAAACAGCATAGTGGTTTGGTGCGTTTCTAAACAAAATGGTGTTGATGTTGCTAATAGATTATATCAATCTGGCGACGGAACATATTTTATAAATAATATCACAACAAATTATGAAGTATATATAGAAGACGTTAAAAAGACCACTAATACTATTAATTTCAGACCGGCCGAGGGAGTGACTTATTTATCAAGTAATGGCGAAGTTATAAATTCTACTGTTACGGTTTCTTATGGTGAAAGTTTAGAATTTTCATTATTAATAGCAGATGATTATAACAAATCTGATCCAAAAGTGTATATTAAAGGCATAGATACCCCGCTAACCAAGACTGGTAATATCAAGGACAGCAAATATGTTTTAGAAAATATTAAAAAAGATCTGACTATAGAAGTTTTAAATGTTAGTAAAAATACTTATACCGTGAGTTTTGAGAATGTTGAAGGCGTCGAGTACAAGACTATTAAAAATAAAAAGATTGAAGAAAGTATAGAAGCTGAGTACGACGGAAGTTTACAGTTTAAAATTACTTTACTAGATGCTTATGATAAGTCTTCGCCAAGTGTAATATTAAATGACACCGAATTATTGGCGGAAGTCAATGGTATTTATACCATAAACAAAATTACTGGTGACGTAAAAATCACAGTTGAGAACATAACTAAAAATCCAGAAGAGCTAACTATGGAAGATATTTTATCTATACCTGAGGCCGTGAATTCAGAATCAGATGTAAATCAAGTTGTTTCTGCAACAAAATCTTATGATAATCTATCAGATGAAGATAAACTATTCGTTACAAATTCTGGAGTTCTAGAAAAAGCACAAGAAGCTTCCAAAGATATAAATCATAGCTCAAACGGCGTTTCAGTAACAGGTGTAGACTGGAATTTAAAATTGATAGTCTCAGATTTAAACAATGACCAAGAAGTCAAAGAAAATTTAAATTCTGAAATAGACAGAAAAGAGTTAATTTCACTCTATGATATTAAATTAATTAATTTGATGACTAACGAAGAACATGAAATACCATACGGCCAAGAAATCAGTGTAACAATTCCGGCGGTTGACACAACTGGCTACGAAAATATAGTAGTCGTACACGAAAATTCTGCAGGTAGCATAGAGTATCTAAACGCAGATATCGGTACAGATACAATATTATTTAAAACCAGTTCGTTCAGTAAATTTGGTTTAGCGGGCAAGAAAATTCCGAATTATACAGAAAATCCGTCAGATGTGAGCATATCGGTTTCAGGTCTAGTCGAAGATGAAGAAGAACTAAAAACGCTTTTAGGAGATAATTTATCTTCACAACTCGGCGAACTCATAAATCTCGACAATTCTACAGATTCAGTTGCAAACTCGACAAAAAAATATTCAAGTAGTTCGTCATTATCAGAATATGACGACACATGGTTTACAAAACTCTACAAATGGGCCGCCAATAATGAACTTCTGGCTGTACTAATAGTACTTTTATTCGGAACTATAATTATATTACTCATGATAGTACTCGGCCGAAAGAAAAATAATTCTGATGATTAAAAACCATAAAATATAAATAAATTTACAAAATTCCCCTAGATTTTGAATTATCTAGGGGGTTGATTTTATTTTCCAGAATCTTTTATTTTTTCTATATATTCTTTTATTTTTTCATATGTGAATTTTTTTGTTTTTTCATTAAATAGTACAAAGTATACTATGTTTGTGTCTTTTAATTTCCCTTTTAGTCCAATTAATCTACGTTTATCACTGGATTTTTCCATATTTTCTAAAATTGTTAGCGTGGTTGACAAAACCTCTTTTTTATTTTTAGGATCTGTATTTGTTAGCGCATCAGTAAGGTCCTTGAGTGTTTTATAACTTGAACCATCTGGTAGTTTTTCACTTTTTTCGCTGTCTTTATTATCTAACAACCTAAGGTTCACGCCGAGAACCTCGGCATAATTATTTATTTCATTGTCAGTATAGCCGCCCTCATTACTTTTAGACTTATTAATACTCCATTTACGCTTAAGAGCTTTGGTTATGTATTCTTTATGCCATTTTATTTTTAAACCTGCTCCACTTAAAGCTTTTTTAGCACGATATAATCTTTTTAATCCTAATAACTTTTCATATAATTGTTTAGAATTTTTTTTTATATCGGTTACACTGATGCTGTTTTTTGATTCACCAGTTATGTATCGCTTAATTGCAAGATCTGATACTGACTTTGAATAGACTTCATAAATAAATTTTTCATTATGGGATATAGCGCGTAACGCCAACGTACCATCTTTTTCAAACATTTTATCTAAATCTTTTGGTGTAATGCTTATATCCTGGAGTACTATTTCAGCATTTGAAATCCACTCATTTAAGTTAGTAGGCTTTTTTAATTTTTTTGTCTTTTTATCCACTTTAATCACTCTTTTCTAAAATTAAATATAAATGAAATTCCTAGCACTATTTAAATCTTAAAAGCTAAAACTTAAATAGTGCTAGGCAAATTATATATATATATATATATAGTCAAGCATTTTTATGAAATTTATATAAAAAAATCAAACTTTTGACTCGTTAGAAAGCTTTTGAAATGATTTTTTAATATTTGTTTTAAGTTCGGCAGCATTAAATATTTCTCTTCGGAATTATAATTATATTACTCATGATAGTACTCGGCCGAAAGAAAAATAATTCTGATGATTAAAAATCATAAAATATAAATAAATTTACAAAATTCCCCTAGATTTTGAATTATCTAGGGGAGCCTATTTACAGCAGAATCAGACAAAACTAATAACCATAAAATTTTAAGTGAAAAAGTCCAAAATGAGCACATTTCTGAAAAGTATCGTAATTGCAGAAATCGTTTTGCTCTTAGGTTCAATTTAATCTCTGCTGTTTACAATTATGGGCTTTTGTCTTGATTTCGCAGGGGGTCTATTAAACTTATTTTTAAAAATTTTATTTTTTATAATCCGAACACACGTCATTAATGCTAACTCCGCAATCTCGTGAGAATTTGTCTGGGTCAAACCAAAGTTTGGAATATAGTTCTATTATCGTATTAAATTTAAATTTGATGCCAGAGTCTGTGGCGGCTTTGAGAATTTTTTTAAACTCTTCTTTTTTGTTTTCGTCAGATGAAGATGAACCTTCAGATAGTGCTTTTAATTTATCCATTAGATAACGTTTTTCCTCGTTTTATTTTTCTTTGTTTGTTCTTCTAGTTCTTGTGTTTTTAATTTTCCCACAAACTTCCTTTGAATACGTTGGAAAAAGTAATGTCATATTTGTTCATAATTTTAATAAAACTACTTGTTAATCGATGTGAGGGAAAGGCGTAGGTTATGCCTAATTTAGCTGCTGTTTGACCTTTTATATTACGCCAACTTAATTTCCAATTTTTATTTTTGCATATTAACATATAGGCTGCAAGTTTTTCTTCGTCAGGTTGGTTTTCTTTTTTTAATTTTTCAGTTAGCGCTTCTTTACTAGAAACTGTCAATAAATATTTGTATAAATCTGTCTGCGTTAAGTTATTTCGATTGTTTTCTATTTCAGTTGTAGCTTGTTTTTTCTGTTTGTTTAGGTATGTTTCCCAGGTGTTACTACCGTCTTTGACAACTTTGACAACTTCTAAAGTTTTTAATATATTTTCTATTTTTTCGATTTTACTGGAGCAATCTGGTGAATTTTTGCTCAGTGAAATGATTTCATCATATGCGTTGATGGCAGATTTTATTTGTTCTAGTTCATTGGTTTTACCTTTGGATGCAGACCATTTATCTAATGACGTGTTGTCCATAGTTTTGTCTAGTTTTTTTAAATCAGCAATTTTATTTTCTAATTTATTTTCTAATTCTTTATTATCAGAGTTTGGTTCTAATGCAAGAGCATCTTTTACACATATCATTGATTTTTCGATTATTTGTTCTTTTATATTTTCAATTGTTGCTTCTATATCAGTTGACATACCAGCGTTTATTAGTGCTTTTCGTAACTTATTAGCTTTTATTAGCGTTTCTTTTATTTTTTGGGCGGTTAAATCTTCATCTTTTAGCTCTTTTAACGTTTTAAATAATTCTTTTAATTCTCTTAGCGATTTACGAGTTTGTGATTTTTTATTTAAGTTAGTTTGCTGTTCTTGTAGCTGGTTGCTATAACCATTATTAGTAGTGTTTTCTTTATTTGTTCCCTTTTTGATTTTCTTTTCAATCTTCTTATTCCTTGCCTTCATGAAGTCGTTATTCCCGTTTTTATTTCGAACATTTTTTAACAAAGCATCGAATGTGATTTTGTCAAAGCCTTCGTTAGCGGCTTGTTGTTTTGTTCCCAATTTAATTTTTTTGTTAACCTCGCTTAAAAGTTTTTCATCGTAAGCTTTTTCCATACCTTTGAGTCGTCCAGCGTACATAGCAATTTGAAATTTAAGAAGATGTTTATGACATGATAATTTTGATTTATCAGTAACCGCGGTCTTAGCTTCCATTATTCGTTTATCTTTAGTAGCGTCAGTTTTTGGACTATATCTTCTATCCAAAACTTTACACAGAGCAAAAATTGACTCTGTTTTGTTTCGCGGGTTGCCATCTTTATCAAGTGCAATATAGTTTATGAGCTTATCTGGAAGTCCCATTTATATCATTCCTTTCTAGTTTAATTAAATTTTTACAAAAAATTCTAGCACGTTCTAAAGTTAGGTGCTGAGAAAATTATAATATATTTATATAATTTTGCAAGTAATTTATTTAAATTAGTAAAAAATGTACAAATTATAGCTACATGATTAATTGATTTTTTGGTATTTAATTTTTATAAATTTGACTGAGTAATATATTTGAATTATAATTTTTAATACATGGAAAAATAGAATTAAGTGCGAGGTGTATAGTAATTAAATTAGATAAAATAGACATAAAATCTATGAGTTTGAAAGAACTACTAGTAGATATGCAAGACATTTGTAGTGAAAGATATCGTGCAGGACAAATATATAAGTGGCTGGTAAATAATAAAAGTTTTGATGAAATGACAAATTTACCAGTAAGTTTGAGAAAGAAACTAAAAGATAAATATTTTATTTATGGGGTTAAAATTAAAGACAAAAAGGTTTCTAGTGATGGTACTATAAAATATTTATTTGAATTATATGATAAAGAAGTTATAGAATCTGTGGTTATGAAATATAATCACGGATATAGTGTGTGTTTATCTAGTCAAGCGGGATGTAAAATGGGCTGTGTATTTTGTGTTACGGGTCAAGGTGGATTTTGTAGAGATTTGTTTGTGTCTGAAATGATTTCACAGATACAAGTAATTCAAGATGATTTAAACATAAGAGTATCAAATATAGTTTTGATGGGTATGGGTGAGCCGTTGGACAATTATGATAATGTATTAAAATTTATTAAATTGGTAAGTTCTGGAGATAATTTAAATATCGGTTCTAGACATATTTCTATTTCAACGTGTGGTTTGGTTGATAGAATTTATGAGCTAGCTAAAGAAAAATTGCAAGTTACTTTGTCTGTTTCTTTACATGCACCTAATAATAATATAAGAAATAAAATTATGAAAATTAATAAAAAATGGGATATAAAAAGTTTAATAGATTCCTGTAAATATTATATAAAAAATACTAATAGACGTATTTCTTTTGAGTATATTATGATAAAAAATTTGAATGACAGCATAGAATGTGCTAAAGAGTTAAGTAAAATTTTGAAAAATATGATTTGTCATGTGAATTTGATACCTATGAATGATTTTGATTTTGGAAATAATTTAAATTTGGACTTGAAAAGAAGTTCAAATTGTGATATATATAAATTTAAAAATGTGCTTGAAAACGAAAACATAAATGTTACTGTAAGAAGAACTCTAGGTAAAGACATTAACGGCGCATGTGGGCAATTAAAATATATCAAGAATAATATGTTGAAAATTTAGAAATTATATAAAAATAAGGAGGTTAATTTTGTGAATTTATGTTATTTGACGGATATTGGTAAAAAAAGAAAATCCAATCAGGACTGTGTTTCTGGTGGGATTATTTTAGATAATAATATAAACAGTATAAGTTGGAGCGTTGTTTGTGATGGCATGGGTGGTAACAACGGCGGTGATATTGCTAGTTCTATGGCTGTTGAAAATATAAAAAAAATAATAAATAAAAATTTAGATAATATTAAAAAATATAGTAATTCTCAAGACTTTGAGAGTTTTATGAAGTGTTGTATAGAAAATACGAACTTGGATATTTATAAAAAGTCCCTGGAAGTTGAGTACCTAAATGGTATGGGGACTACTATTGTGTTTGTGTTTTGTGTGTTAAATAATAATTTGAGAGAATTATATATTATGCACGTAGGCGACAGCAGATGCTATGTTTTGTCTAATAAATATGAAAATAATAATATAGAAAATATTAGGCAGGTTACAGTGGATCATTCGATTGTGCAAGAAATGTTAGATCGTGGCGAAATTACTGAGCAGGAAGCGCAAAATCATGTTCGAAAAAATATTATTACACGGGCACTTGGTATTAATTCTAAAGTAAATTTTGATTATAATAAAATAAATTTAAATTCGCAAGAAATTGTTATGTTATGTACAGACGGCTTGACTAATTTATTAAATAATGACGAGATATATAATTTATATATAAAAAATATTAATAATTTAGATAAATTACCAGAAAAGTTAATTAACAGAGCTAATAGTTTAGGTGGGCATGATAATATAACAGTTTCTTTAATATATTAAAAATTGTAATTATAAATCGAATGGAGAGAGTCAATCTTGGATAAATATACTGGAAAGAGATTAGATGCCAGATATGAAATACAAGAATTAATAGGTGTTGGCGGTATGGCAGTAGTGTACCGTGCTTATGATATAATAGAAGAAAAAATAGTAGCACTTAAAATCTTAAAAGACGAGTTTTTGGGTAACAGTGAGTTTGTAAGAAGATTCAAAAACGAGTCTAAAGCTATTGCGGTGTTATCGCATAATAATATAGTTCAAGTTTATGACGTGAGTTTTGGTACAAAAATTCAATATATAGTAATGGAATATATTGATGGCATGACTCTTAAAGAATATATAGCTAGGCAAAAAATTATTAACTGGCAAGATAGTATATATTTTATCAAACAAGTTTTGTTGGCTCTTAAACATGCGCACAACAAAGGTGTAATACACAGAGATATTAAGCCACAGAATATTATGTTACTAAAAGATGGGACTATTAAAGTCACAGATTTTGGTATAGCGAGGTTTGCTCGTAATGACACCCAGACTATGACTGATAGGGCTATTGGTTCTGTACACTATATTGCTCCGGAACAAGCCAAAGGTAGTGTTATAAGTGAACAGGCTGATATATATTCTGTAGGCGTCATGCTATATGAAATGATTACTGGTAAACTGCCTTTTGAAGCTGATAATGCTGTATCTGTGGCTATTATGCAGATGCAGAGTAAACCAGTAAGCCCCAGGGAAATTAACTCTGATATTCCTGTTGGTCTTGAACAGATTACTTTGAGAGCTATGCAGAAAAATATTTCTAATAGATATCAAAGTGCCGAAGACATGATTAGTGAATTAACAAAACTAGAGCAAAATCATGATATAAATTTTGATTATAATAAATATTTTATTGATGATAATCCTACTAAATTATTAAATAATAATGATAATGAAGATAATAGTAATAGTAATTTTAATATTAAAGAAGAAAAAAAAAGAAAACGTGCAAGTGCTATAGCTGGTGGAATTGCTGCAGCAGTGGGAATTATTGCTGTGATGTTTGTATGTATGGCTTGGTTTACTTCGTGTAGCAATGGAAATTTTAAAGACGTTGAAGTCCCGAATTTTGTTGGTATGAAACTTTCAGATGTTCAAAAAAATAATAATTATAAATTTGATTTTAAAATGGAATCTGTTTATGATTCTAATAAACCAGAGGGTATAATTTTGGACCAGGAGCCAGTTCCGGGTTCTAAAAGAGTCAAACAAAACTCTGTTATAAATTTAAAAGTAAATAGTTCGGGAATGTTAGTTACGGTTCCGAGTGTTAAAAATATGACTGAAGAGATAGCTTGTGCAAAATTGTCAAATTTGGGCATAAAATATGAAGTTTTGAGTATTAATCATAATGAAGTTCCTGAGGGGTTAGTATGTAATATTGACCCTAAGGAAGATACCAAAATTACTATTGATACGACTGTGAGATTATATATAAGCAAAGGACCAGAAGAAGAAAAAGTTGTAGTTCCTAATGTAATAAGTCAAACTGTCGAAAGTGCACGGAGAGAATTAACTGCAGCAGGCCTAAAAGTAGTAAATAGTATAAATTATGAAGATAGCGACAAAGATAAAAATATAGTTCTTTTCACTGACCCATTGCCTGGAATTACAGTTACAAAAGACTCAGAAATTAAATTAACTGCTAGCTCTGGAGTCAAAAAAGAAAAAACTATAGAAATTACAGTAGACTTACCAGATATAGACTATGAGGTCACTTTGAGTGCGTATGTAGGTAACAAAAGAATAGTTCAGGAAGCTGTGAATCCTAATTATGGTAAAAATTATAATATTAGTACATCAGGGACTTCAGGAACTAAAATTATAAGAGTAAAACTAGATGGAGATTTGTACAGAGAATATGAGATTGACTTTGATTTGGGCAAAAATAATATAAAAACTACAGAGCATAGTTTTAAGCCTAAGAATACAGATTTAGATGAAAATTTAGAATATAATAATAATTAAGAAGGTGGGATTATTTTGGAAAAAATATGTATATCAGGTGGAAAAAGGCTTTTTGGAAGTATAGAAATAAGCGGTGCAAAAAATGCTGCTTTGGCTATATTACCAGCAGCAGCGCTGTCAGATGGTGTTTGCAGAATAGAAAATATACCAGCTATTAGTGATATAAATTTAATGTGCAAGGTTCTTGAAGATTTAAATGTAAAGATAAAATTAATTAATAAAAATACAATAGAAATAGATCCTAGAAATATACAGTGTTCTATAGCGTCATATGATTTAATGAGAAATATACGTGCATCGTGTTATATTTTAGGGGTTCTGTTAGGAAAGTTTAATCAATCTAGTGTATATTTACCGGGGGGGTGTGATTTTGGAACGAGACCGATAGATCAGCATTTGAAGGGATTTGCGGCTTTAGGTGCTGAGTGTACAGTAGACGGTGGAATGATAAAAACAAAATGTGAAAGACTTGTTGGAAATAATATATATTTAGATATAGTCTCTGTTGGTGCGACCGTAAATATTATGTTATCTGCAGTTAAAGCAGAGGGGATGACTGTAATAGAAAACGCCGCAAAAGAGCCACATATAGTTGATTTAGCAAATTTTTTAAACTGTATGGGAGCTGATATTTTCGGAGCCGGTACAGACGTAATAAAAATTCGTGGTGTCAAAAAGTTAAAAGGTGTGACGTATTCTATAATACCTGATCAAATTGAAGCTGGTACGTATTTGACTGCTGCATTGGCTACAGATGGTGAGATTTTAATTAAAAATGTAACTCCTAAACATTTAGAGTCTATTACAGCAAAATTAAAAGAAATTGGTGCGGAAATTTATGAATATTCAGACTCTATTAGAATTAAGTCAACAGGAAGGTTAAAAAAGTGTAATGTAAAGACTATGCCACACCCTGGATTTCCGACCGATATGCAACCGCAGATTACAGCACTTTTGACGCGTGCTGAAGGGACAAGCATGGTAAATGAGTCGGTTTGGGACAATAGATTCAGATATGTGGAAGAATTAAGACGTATGGGTGCAAATATTTCAGTAGACGGCAGATTAGCGGTTATCGAAGGTGTCGAGGAGTTAACTGGAGCGGCTGTTCAGGCCACCGATTTACGTGCAGGAGCTGCTTTAATAATAGCGGGACTTTGCGCAAAAGGTAAAACCACAATTGAAAATATAAATCATATAGAACGAGGTTATGAAAATATTATAAGTAAATTAAAAAATCTCGGAGCAGATATTTGTAAAGTTTCACGTGAAACTTCTGAACCTGAAGTTTCTAATTTATAATTAAATAAATAATAAAAGAGAGAGATAAGTATTAAGTTTTGTAATGTTTTTAGTGGCAGCAATGGAAATTGTACGTATATAGAATTTGAAACTGGTGATGGAATATTAATAGACGCTGGTAAAAGTGCTAAGCAAATAGAATTGTTTTTGTCTAGAAATAATATAAATATTGATAATTTAAAATATATTTTTGTGACACATGAACATACTGATCATGTATCAGCTTTAAAAGTTTTATTAAAAAAATATAATAATATTAAAATATGTGCGTCACAAGGAACTCTAGACTGTCTAAAAGACAAAGGTATTATTAGTAATATAAAAAATTTTCAGATAATTAATAGTAAAAAGAAGTATGATTTAGGTTTTGCTTGTATTAAATCGTTTGATTTGCCACATGATTGTAAAGAAGGTCTAGGCTATGTTATAACGGATAGCAAGAATAAAAAAATGGCGGTTTGTACAGACTTGGGTTACATTTCTGAGAAAATTAAAAATAATTTAAAATCATGTGAGGCTATAGTTATAGAATCTAATCATGATGTTAATATGCTGGAAAATGGACCTTATCCGTATAATATAAAAAGACGAATTTTGTCAGATATTGGGCACCTCTCAAACGAAACATGTTCAGCAATTTTACCGTTTTTAATAGAACATGGCGCTAAAAATATAGTACTTTCGCATTTGAGTTCGCATAATAATTTACCACAATTGGCACTTGAGTCAGCGCTTGATACTTTGATTAATTACGGCCTCAAACCTGATAAAGACGTTTCGATTTCTATTGCTCCACAAATTAATAATAATAATAATAATTTTATTTGTGTTTAATATTTTTTACATAAAAACTAATTTTGAAAGGTGTTTTTGTTATGTCAGGGCATTCAAAATGGAATAATATTAAGAGAAAAAAAGAAAAAACTGATAGTCAGCGTGCAAAAATTTTTACAAAAATTGGTAGAGAACTATCTGTAGCAGTCAAAGAAGGTGGTCCGGACCCTGAAGTTAATTTTAAGCTAAGGGATTGTATTTCTAAAGCTAAAAGCAATAACGTTCCTAATGATAATATAGAGAGAATTATTAAAAAAGCGGCATCGAGTGCTGATGGTAGCGAGTTTGAAAGTATTACATATGAAGGTTACGGTCCGTATGGTGTAGCTATGATTATTGAGACTTTGACGGATAATCGAAACAGAACAGCTGGAAATTTGAGACATTATTTTAGTAAATATGGTGGAAATTTGGGTTCTACTGGATGTGTTTCTTTTATGTTTTCTCAAAAAGGTATTATAATTTTGGAAAATTCTAATAATAATATTTCTCAAATCGAAGAGAGTATTATAGAATCTGGTGCGATAGATTTTGAAGTAGAAGATGAAAATATTATTATATATACAAAAAAAGAAGATTATGAATTGGTGTATAATTTTTTAAAAAGCAAAAAATATAATATTATTTCTTCGGAATTAGCACTAGTTCCTGATAATTATACGGAGTTAAATTCTGAAGAATCAGATAAGATCAATATTTTATTAGATATTCTGGATGAAGATGAAGACGTAAAAAATGTATATCATAATTTAAAATAGATAAAACGGAGTTAAAAAATTGTGAAGTTTCTGGTTCTAGACGGTAATAGTATATTAAATAGGGCTTTTTATGGGATACGTGTGCTCTCGAATAAAAAAGGTCAGATGACTAATGGAATTTATGGTTTTTTGTCAACTTTTTTTAAACTTTTGAAAGAAATTAACCCTGATTGTGTTGCAATTGCGTTTGATTTGCCTAAAAAAACTTTTAGACACGAGTTGTACGAAAATTATAAAGTTACGAGAAAAAAAATGCCTGAAGAGTTAGCTAGTCAATTACCGATTCTTAAAGAGTTATTAGTATGTATGGGTTATACAATAGTCATATGTGAAGGCTATGAAGCAGATGATATTTTAGGCACTTTTGCTAATTATTGCGAAAAAAATAATCATGAATGTGTTTTGGCTACGGGTGATAGAGATAGTCTACAGCTTGTTTCAGAGAAAGTTTTTGTGCGTATGGCTACTACTAAATTTGGTAAACCTGAATGTATTTTGTACAATATAGACAAAATTAAAGAAGAATATGGTGTTAATCCTGAAAATCTCATAGATATAAAAGCACTTCAAGGTGATACTTCTGATAATATTCCTGGCGTTAAGGGAATTGGTGAAAAAACTGCTAGGGAACTTATTTCTAGTTTTGGTAATTTAAATTATATTTATGACAATATTAATATAATTGAAATAAAAGAATCTGTGCGAAAAAAGTTATTAGATGATAAAAATAATGCGTTTATGAGTTATAAACTAGGTACTATAGACAAAAATATTCCGATAGAAATTGATGATAAAAAATTTATTCCGAAAAAAATTAATATGAGTTTAACTAAAAATATATTAACAGAACTTGAATTTAACAGTTTTATAAAATTATTAGAGCTGGATAGTAATGTTTCTGAAAATATAAATTTAGAATATGTAAACACGAAGTTATTAATAGAAGACTTAAAAAGTATTATATTAAAATTATCAAATGTTTGTATTTTAACAGAAATTGAACATGGTAGTATAAGCAAATTATTTATTAAATTTGACCAAAAAAATTATGTTATAAGTTCTGATTGTGAAAGTTTTGATGAATTTTTAAAGTTTGTATTTGAAAACGAAAGTTTAACGAAAATAACGTACGATTTAAAAAATACAATAAAAGCTTTAAGAAAATTAAATGTTAATATAATTGGTGAAAAATTTGACATAATGTTGGCTTCGTATATTTTGAGTCCATCCGAAAAAGATTATAGATTTTCTAGAATTTGTAGCATATGCGAACTTGACTATGATTCGGTGTCTAGTAATGATATATTTGCTAAAAATATTTATTTCATGTTAGAAATTTATGATATATTAAACAAAAAAATACAAGAAAACAACCAAATTGGTTTATTAAATATAGAACAAGACTTAGCTAAAGTTTTGGCAGGCATGGAAGATATTGGTTTTGTAGTAGATAAAAATGGATTGCTAGAGTATGAAAAATATCTTAATTTTGAGTTAGATAATTTTAAAAAAAATATTTATAATTTAAGTGGCGAGGAATTTAATATTAATTCTCCTAAACAATTGGGATACATATTGTTTGAAAAATTAGGATTGCCACGTGGTAAGAAGACAAAAAACGGATATTCTACAAATGCTCAGGTTTTAGAAAAGTTAAAAAACAATCATACAATAGTTGATTTGATTTTAGAATACAGAGAAGTTTTTAAGTTAAAGTCTACATATTGTGAAGCTATGGCTAAATTAATAACACAAAAAAGTAAAATACATACTAAATTTAATCAAACCGAAGCACGAACTGGACGTATAAGTTCATCTGAGCCAAATTTGCAAAACATCCCAGTTAGAACTGAACGTGGCGTGATATTTAGAAAATTTTTTAAATCCAGTCCAGAGTTTTTGTTAATAGATGCTGATTATTCTCAAATCGAGCTCAGAGTTTTAGCGCATATGTCCAAAGATGATAATATGATTGATGCTTTTAAAAACGGTTGTGATATACATGCTATTACTGCATCACAAATATTAAATATTCCTATAGATATGATTAATCAAGAAATGAGATTTAGAGCTAAAGCTGTTAATTTTGGGATTTTGTATGGTATGAGTGCGTTTTCTCTGAGTCAAGATTTGAAAATTAGTATTTACGATGCCCAAAAGTATATTGATAGATATTTAAGTCATTATAATGGCGTCGATATTTTTATGAAAAGTATTGTTGAAAATGCCCGAAAAGTTGGCTACGTTGAAACAATTTTTGGAAGAAGAAGATATTTGCCAGAATTAAATTCTAGTAACTATATGCTAAAAACAGCAGCTGAGCGAATAGCTAGAAATATGCCGATTCAAGGGACAGCTGCTGATATTATTAAAATTGCCATGATAAATGTTAATAAAAAATTAAATAACAAAAAATCCAGATTAATTTTACAGGTTCATGACGAACTTATAGTAGAAGCTCATGAAAGCGAAGTTGAAGATATCAAAGAAATTTTAAAATTTGAAATGGAAAATGCGGTGAGTTTATGTGTCCCACTAGAAGTCAATATTGGAGTTGGAAAAACCTGGTTTGATGCTAAGAAGTAATATTAATATATGTAATGTGCAAGAATCTGATATCTGCCAGATTGCGGAACTTGAAAAATTATATTTTTCTAGCCCCTGGTCAGAAAATTTACTAAAAAAGTCTCTAAAAAATAAAAATTATTATTTTTTATGTGCAAAGTATTGTAACAAAGTCGTCGGATATGCTAGTATGTACAGTACATATTTTGAGGGATATATTTGTAATATTTTAGTGCATGAAAATTTTCGGAATATGAAGATTGCTACCAGTATTATTAATAAATTTATAAAATATGCACAAAATTATAATTTGAGTTTTTTGACTCTTGAGGTGCGTGAATCAAATTTCAAAGCTATAAATTTATACAAAAATTGTGGATTTAAAAATATGGGTATAAGAAAAAATTTTTATAAATTACCAACTGAAAATGCTATTATTATGACATATTATTTAAATTAATTTTAAATAAATATTATTTTAGTGAAGTGAATTAATATGAATTTAATAAAAATATTAGCTATAGAGTCTTCTTGTGATGATACAAGTGTCGCGATTGTTGAAAATGGTAGGAAAATTTTGGCGTGCGAGACATTTTCTCAGATTGAAAAACATAAAGTCTTTGGTGGAGTTGTACCAGAAATAGCTTCACGGAATCATATTGAAAATATAGTATTTTTAACTAAAAATGTATTAGAAAAATCAAAATTAGATTTTAAAAATATAAATAGTTTTGCTATTACATATGGGCCTGGACTTGTAGGGTCTCTGTTAGTTGGAGTGAATTTTGTTAAAGGACTTTCGATTTCTACTGGAATTCCAATAGTCCCAGTACATCATATTAAATCTCACATAGCGTCGTTATATTTGACATATCCAGAACTTGAGCCACCGTTTTTGTGTTTGTTAGTTTCAGGTGGACATACATATATTTTAGAAATACTGGATTATACAAAAATTAAAATAGTTTCAAAAACAAGAGATGATTCTGTTGGCGAAATGTTAGATAAGATAGGCAGAACTTTAAATTTAGATCATCCTGGTGGTGTTCATTTAGACAAAATTTCAGAGTTTGGAAATATTCAAAAAGTAATATTACCTGTACCGTTAAAATCAGAATATACTTACGATTTTAGTTTTTCAGGGTTAAAAACTGCTATGATAAATATTATAAATAATTTAAGACAAAAAAAAATAATATTTAAAAAAGAAGATTTGGCAGCAACTTTTAGAGAGCATGTTATAAATTATTTGATTTATAATTTTGTTGATTTTGCACAAAAAAATAATTATACTAAATTGGCTATTGCGGGCGGTGTTTCTGCAAATTTATTATTAAGACGCAAATTAACTCAAATTTGCTTAAATAATAATTGGAATTTTTTTATGCCAAGATTAGAATTATGTGGGGATAATGCTGCTATGGTTGGTTCTCAGGCTTTTTATGAATATAAAAATAATAATTTTGCAGATTTAAATTTAAATGCTGTAGCTAGTGATTTTTTGTAATTTTTAGATACATTTCTTGTTTTTTTGATTTTTATTTATAAAAATGTGATATAATTTAGAAAAATAAATATTTAATATGTATGGAGGGGATGGTTGTGGAGAGTTACAGACGTGCTGATACTAGTATGATTGATGATTTGATAAACGTAATGGAAATTTGTTTTGGAAATCCTAGGTGGTTTATAAAATTCTTTTTTGAACAAAAATTTGATTTGAATAATTGTTATGTTTGTAAAATAAATACAAAAATTGTGTCTCTGTTGCATGTTATACCCGTAGAAATTGTGATTAATAATATAAGTTTAAAATCAGGATATGTTTATGGTGCGTGTACATTGCCCGAATATAGAAAAAATGGTTATATGAGTAATTTAATTAATTATGTACATAAAAAAATCAGTGAAAATAATTATGATTGTTTGTGTTTGGTTCCTGCAGAGAAAACGTTACAAAAATTTTATAAAAATTTAAATTATGAAAATTTTTTTAAATGTAAACAGATTAGTTTTAGTAAACAAGATCTATTAAATTATATATTTAATATTAAAAATAAAATAAATAATAATTTAGAACCAGATTTTTTTATGTTAAATAAATTTAGAAATAAGTTTTATAAGAACAAAAATTACGTTAAGTATAATTACAAAGATTTAGAATTTTTGAGAGATTTGTATGAAATAAGTGATACAGGTTTAGTTAATATTGGTAATAATTATGTATTTTGTACTAGTAACATAGAAAATGAGCTTAAATTAGTTGATTTTACATGTGAGACTTCTAAAACTAAAGAATTATTAAATAAAGTTTATAATAATTTTGATAGTTATGATAATTATATTATAGAAACGTTTTGTGAAAATAAAGTTTTTGATAATATTAATATAAAAAAAATAAATATTGATTATAATGGTATGATTTTTAGTTTATCAAATAGATCTAGTTTGTTAATATCGGAGTCTAGAAAAAAGAATTTGTC
>CAYYWE010000002.1:0-2353 GCA_964475315.1 uncultured Eubacteriales bacterium | reverse complement strand
TTATAATAAATATGACAAAATTATTTGTGTACTAGAAGTTTAAGGAGAAAATTATTAATTATGCCTAAAAAAAATAAGAAATTGTTAAAGAGAAATGGTTGTTTTTTTAAAACAGCTTGGATAGTTTGTTTAATAATAGTTTCGGTTTTGATATCTAGATTTATAATGTCTGGGGTAAATGACATGTTAGCTGTAGGCAAAACTAGTGAAGTTGTACAAATTCAAATTCCAGAGGGTGCTAATATTAACCAAGTTGCTGATGAATTGTTGTCAAAAAATATTATAAAAGAAAAATGGTTTTTCAAATTATACGCTTGGGTTACTAAATCTTCGAATAAATTTTATAGCGGTTTTTACGAACTAGAAACTACTATGGACTATCAGACTATTATTAATCACATGAAAAATCAAGAAAACGTTCGTGACGTCGTTGAAGTTACGATTACTGAGGGCATGAATGTTTTTGATTGTGCAAGTTTAATGCAGAAAAATGAGATTTGTACCGAAGAAGAGTTTTTGAAATATTGTAATTCAGAAAAATTCAAAGAAAAGTATAAGTTTGTTTACGAAAATATTAATAATAAAATAATTTATAAACTAGAGGGTTATTTGTTTCCGGATAGTTACAAGTTTTATCGTAATGAAAAACCTGAAAATATTATAAGTAAATTATTAAATAATTATAATAAAAAAATATATCAAAAAACTGATTTTGAGGGTTTGGATTCGAAAACTAGTATAGAAGAGCTTGCGAAAAACAAAAATATGTCTGTTAGAGATGTAATTATTATCGCTTCATTGATTCAAGCTGAAGCCGCTAACAAAGAAGATATGTATAATATTTCGTCGGTCATACACAATAGGCTCGAAACTTTGAGTTCCGACGGAAAAAATAGATTCGGTGAGTTTTCAATGAATATTTTAAGAATTGATGCTACGATTTATTATCCATATAAAAATAAATCATCGGTTCCTAAAGAAAAATTAGATATTATTTTAAATAACAATAATTATAATACTTATCAGATACATGGTTTACCGCCTGGCCCGATTTGTAATCCTGGTCTGGATGCTATAATGGCCGCGTTGTTTCCGGCACACACGGATTATTATTATTATTGTCATAATGGTTCTGGTGAATCTTTCTATGCTCGAACAAATCAGGTACACTTATCAAATCTGAAAAAAGCCGGTTTAGTTTAAAATCTATAATAATTATATAAAATATTTTTCGAAAAGAAATAGTAATTAAATAAAAAACTTGTTTTGGCGTTAAAAATTAATTAGTAAAATTTTTTTGAATAATCACATGTTTCTTCGTGAACAATACAATCATGGAGGTGATAAACATGAGATATAATAATAATAACAACAACAATAATAATAAAAATAATTCTGAAAATCAGTCACAGAACAATAATAATAACAAAAACAATAATAATAACAATAATAAAAACAACAATAATAACAAAAACAATTCTCAAAACTGTCATTAATAAATAAATTAGTGATTACGCAAAAGAGTTCTTCTGTTTCAAAATAATATTTATAAAAATATTACAAACAGAAGAACTTAAATTTATCAAAATAATATTTTACTCTTCGGAGATTATGTCAAACTGCAAATTTTTAAACTCTTCATAAGCGACAATAATAGATTTCTGTGTAATTTTGCGAGTGTTTTCTTCTATCTCTGCACCTATTTCACGCATGCGTTTTGCGACAGCTAAAACTAGTGGAAATTTACTCTCTTTTCCATTTATCATTGCTTCAACATCAAAATTTCTAGTCACTGCTTAACACCTCCATAATTTTAGATCTCATCCTAGAACAAGCAAGAGATTCGCTGTTAATAATTTGAACAATTTCGTTGGCACATTCATTAATGTTATTATTAATTATTACATATTTATAAAAATTAGCAAATTCTATTTCGTGTCTGGCCTGGCCAACCCTTTTTAAAATAACTTCTTCCGAATCTAAACCACGATTTCTCAATCTATTTGACAATTCTCGTATTGACGGCGGAATTATAAATATTCCTATTGCTTCTGGAAATTTCTTAAAAATTTGTTCTCCGCCTTGAACTTCAATTTCTAATATAATATTTTTCCCCGAATTTAAACTTTCATTTAGTTTATCCAAAGGTGTGCCATAATAATTACCACAGTAACTCGCATATTCTAACATATTACCGCAGTTCACGATGTCAAAAAATTCTTTCTCTGATACAAAATAATAATCTCTACCGTGTATCTCACCTACGCGAGGCTTCCTAGTTGTATAAGACACCGAAAGCTGTAAATCACTTTTTAACTCAAACAACTTTCTTAAAACAGTATCTTTACCTACA
>CAYYWE010000001.1:3209-31978 GCA_964475315.1 uncultured Eubacteriales bacterium | reverse complement strand
TGAAAAATATTCAAAAACTATATTAAGTGCATGTTATGTAAGAGCAGCCATGTGCTTTTTTTCTTCGCCAGTATATTTTTTTATAATTTCTGTTATATCTTTACTTTGTACCCCAAAGTCTTTTGCGATTTCATGTACTCTATATTTTTGTATCATGTAATTCCTCCTGAGATATTAAATTATTTATTTTATCTACAAAATTTTTATCTGAAACTCCAATTACCGCACTATATTTACCAATATAAATATTTATATCATCTTTAATATAATTAATTTTTTTTATATTTATGTTATTTTTTCTAGATATAAAATTTATTTCTTCAAAAGAATTTTCAGAAATATCTTTCGTGACTAATATTAATAAAATTTTTTTTAAATTATTTTTTACTGTATTCATGCCCAAATACAAATTTCCAGACTTTCTAGTCAAACCCAAAAAACATAATAATTTATTATTCACTATTTTTATTTTTTAATTTATATTCTCTAGTTTTTTTATTAATAAATTATATAATTCTGGGTCTATTTTTCTAGAAAAACTTTTTTCTATCCGTCTTGATTTTTGGGCTATTTTTATACAATTTATATTTTTACATATATACGCCGCTCGACCTTCTTTTTTTTCGTGGCCAAACAAAATTTTTAAATCTAAAATATTATTATTATTATTATTTATATTTAAATCTTTTTTTGGCGGTCTTACTATCATCAAAAATTCTTGTTTTAATCTATGCTCTCCGCAAGCTATACATTTTCGTTCATTAATAATATTTTTTATATTTTCTCATCTCTATTTTTATTTTTTATTAATATTAATTATTATTATCAATATTTTTGTCTGATCTAATATCTATTTTGTATTCTGTCAATTTAGCTGCTAATCTTACATTTTGACCACGATTTCCTATAGCCAACGAAAACTGGTTCTCTGGAACCTTTACTATACAAGCATTAGTTTGTGATCTATCATATTCAACTTTAGTCACTTTTGCCGGAGAAATCGCTGATGCTACAAATTCTAAAATATTATCATTATATTCTATTAAATCTACTTTTTCGCCACCTAATTCTTGTACTATATAATTAATTCTGTTCCCATGGGCCCCTATGCATGCTCCAACAGGATCAACATTAGGATTATAACTACAAACTGCCATTTTCGTCCTAGATCCGGCTTCACGCGCCACTGCTTTAATCTTCACAGTGCCATCTAAAATTTCTGGGACTTCATTTTCAAACAGTTTCGCTACGAATCTAGAATGCGTTCTAGAAACTAAAATTTTTGGCCCCTTATCTGTCATAATTACATCCGCTACGTACACTTTAATTTGATCATTTTCTTTAACATTTTGTATTCCCACTTGCTCTGCAACAGGCAAACTTGACTCAGCTTTACCAATTTTTAAAGTAAACGCTCCCGTTTTATTATCTATTCTTTCAACCGTCGCTATTACTATACTATCTTTTTTATTTTCAAATTCTTGTGCTATTTGAGCTTTTTCACCATCTTTTATCCCTTGTCTTATAATATTTCTAGCTGTCTGTGCTGCAATATGTCCAAACTGTTTAGTATTTAACAATACTCCTACCTGGTCACCTATTTTTATATCTACATTTTTTTTGATTTTTAGAGCATCTCGTAAATTTATCTCTCTGTTACTATCTTGAACTTCTTCAACTACGGTTTTTAATAAACTTACCTCAAATATTCCCTGTTCTTCATCCAAATTAATAATTACGTCTTCATTCCCACCGTAATTATTTTTGCACGCCGTAACTATAGCCTTGTTAATTCTCTCTAACATAAAATCCATAGATATCCCGCGTTCTTTTTCCAACGCTCTTAAAGCTTCAAAAATTTCTATATTCATTCTTTATAAATTCCTCCATAATTTTATATTAAGTCAAAACTTGTTAAATTAATATGAGAAATATTTTTTCTCAGTATATTTTTAATTTCTTGGTTTTTTAATTTTATATTAACAAATAATTTATCAAAAGAAACTAATTCTCCAGATATTAACTTATTTTTATTTTCATCAGGCCGTATAAATTTTACTTTTACATTACTATTAACATATTTTTCTAAATGCCTATCACACGATAATTCACGTTCTATTCCCGGCGAACACACCTCTAAACAATATGACTGCTCAATAGGATCTTCTATATCTAGCAACTTATCTATACTCCTGCTAACTTTCTCGCAATCTTCTATTTTTATATTATTTTTGTTATCCAAATTATCTATAAATACTCTTAAAAACCAGTCCGGGCCCTCTTTCACAAACTTAACATTCCATAAATCATACCCTAATTTTTCTATTACAGGTAAAATTATTTCCTGTACCCTTTGTGAAATATTACTATTTTTGTTCTTTATCACTTTTTATCTCCTAAACCTTGTATTTAGTTTTGTATACACACAATCAAAAGAGCGGGACGTCTCCCACTCTTCCAACTTTACATCATCTTCTCTACACCCAATAGCACTATACTAATACATCCAATTATATAAGTCAATACCTAACAATTTACTTTAATATAAAATTATTTCCAAGATTTTTGTGAATTATAAACAGTAATTATTTAGCATTCTTTTCCCAATGGCTAAACCAATCTGATATATCTTCACGAAACATATGTCCATTGTTGTATTTACTTGCTTTTAATAACTTTTCAACAAATTCCTTGGCTGGTTCACAATTTAAACAAGGAGCAACAGCTTCCACTAAAAATCCATCAGCATAACCCAGTTGACATACATAACCCTTAGAATGTTCTTTATTACCATAACTATCTTTAAAGTGTTCTTTTAATTTTCCTTGATCTACTAATTCCAATTTTCCAAAATATCTATATTCCGCAGATTTTTCAAAAATTTTGTTAAATTCTGTATCATCAATTTTTTTATCTACTTTTTCTAATTTAACAAATGCATTTTCAAACGAATACTTTAAGTAATTGTATATAGCGTCAATCACAGCTTTCTCATTTTCTTGTTCAGCTTTTTCATCGTACTTTTTGTAAAGCGCTTCTAACTCTTCAGGAATTGTAAATTTAGTATTTGCAGTCTCACCAGTTTTTTTACCACCAAAGAAGTGAGTTAACACCCATGCGATACCTACAGTAGCACCACCTACAATAGCCGAAGCCACATTGCTTACAATTGAACTTGATTCTTCTTCATGTTCTCTGTGTCCAGCAGCATTCATGCTCGGGCACACACTTAAAGTCGCTAATGCTACAGCACTTGCTTTTTTTAAACCATTTTTAATATTGTGTATTTTCATAAATCGCAGTCCTACTTTCTTAAACTTGAATTGTATTTGTATTGTATCACGTAATTTTTTATTTGTCAATAGGGAAAATTATTTTTTATATACAGTAAAAATATTAATCAAAAAAAGTGACTTGATTCGTTTTTGGGACATTTTTTAAAATACCGGCTCCATCTAATAACTCTATAACAGCCTTAGTGATTTTAGACCTAGATTGTAAATCGTCAATAGAAATAAACTTTCCGTCAACGCGAGAGTCAACAATACCCTGAGCAGCTGCGCCCCCGAGTCCACCTAGACAACAAAATGGCAATCTAATTTTGCCGTCCTCTACTAAAAATTTATATGTATCAGATTTGTACAAGTCAACTGGCAAAATTTGTATATTTCTGGAAAGCATTTCGTTTATAATTTGGTATGTTGCGAACGCAATCTGGTCTTTAGCGCTAGCTTCTTTGCCCATAGAAATTATGTCAGACATTTTTTTTCGTACGGCCTCTTTCCCCTTCATAGCTATAAAACCGTCGAAGTCTTCCCCCCGGACTGTAAAATACGCCGCATAATATTCCGTAGGTTTGTAAACTTTGTACCAACCTAATCTTAAAGTCGAGATCATATAAGCTGCCGCATGAGCTTTTGGAAACATATATTTAATTTTCATACACGATGAAATATACCATTCGGGGACATTGTGTTCGCGCATTGATTCTAAATGTTCTTGAGTTAATAATTTCGTAGCTTTCCCTTTGCGCACTATTTCCATTATGTTAAACGAAGTTTTAGGGTCCATACCTTTATGCATTAAATATACCATAATATTGTCACGAGTCCCGATAACTTCAGAAATTGTACATGTTTTATTTAAAATTAGTTCATGAGCATTACCGTTCCAAACGTCTGTACCATGAGACAATCCGGAAATTTGTAATAAATCAGAAAATGTCTTCGGTTTACACTCTTTTAACATTTGTCTAACAAAATTTGTGCCAACTTCAGGTAGAGAAAAAGTACCCGTTTCAGAATCAATATCACTTGGTTTAACGTCAAGAGCATCAGTAGAAGTAAATAAAGACATAACTTTCGGGTCGTTCATTGGGACATCCGCGACTTTCACACCTGTATAATCTTCTAAATATTTATAAATAGTCGGCACATCGTGACCCAGTTCGTCAAGTTTGCAAATAGTATCATGAATAGCATGAAAATCAAAATGTGTGGTAATGTTATCTGATTTTTGGTCGTTAGCAGGCCTTTGAACTGGGCAAAAATCATAAATTTCTTTGTCTTTTGGAACAACAACCATACCACCTGGATGCTGCCCTGTTGTTCTTTTGACACCTGTACACCCAGTCGCGAGACGTAACATATCGGCTTTCTTTAATTTAATATTACGTTCTTCGGCGTATTTTTTTGTGAAACCTATGCCAGTTTTTGTTGCCACAGTACCGATAGTACCCGCTTTGAAAACATTATTTTTGCCAAAAAGAGTCTCCGTATACCTGTGTGCTTCAGATTGATATTCACCTGAAAAATTCAAGTCTATATCAGGAGTTTTATCACCATCAAAACCTAAAAAAGTCTCAAACGGGATATCATGACCATCTTGTTTAAATAATTTTCCACATTTCGGACATTTTTTAGGTGGCAAATCAAAGCCTGAACCATACGAACCATCGGTAATAAATTCTGAAATATGGCAATTTGTACATAAATAATGTGGAACCAGTGGATTAACTTCAGAAATTCCTGAAATTGTAGCAACAAACGACGATCCAACCGAGCCTCTCGAACCCACTAAATAACCATGTTTTTCGGAGTCAGCAACTAATTTTTGTGCGGTTATATACAAAACCGAAAATCCATGTTTAGTAATAGAACCTAATTCTTTGTCAAGTCTGTCCAAAACTATCTTTGGCAATGGGTCTCCGTATTTTTCTTTTGCTCTTTTCATAGTAATTTCAATTAATTCTTCCTGCGCGCCTGGTATAAACGGTGGGTAAACACCATTCGGAATAGGCGATATAAAATCTACCATGTCTGCAATTATGTTTGTGTTTTCGATCACGATCTCATGCGCTTTTTGCTTATCTAAATAATAAAATTCTTCCAGCATCTCGGCAGTATTTCGAAAATATAGCGGTGCCTGACTATCAGCATCTTCGTAACCCTGACCTGCCATTAAAATTTTTCTGTACTCAGACTCATGTGGGTCCATAAAATGAACGTCACCTGTAGCAACAACAGGTATATTTAACTCTTCACCAATTTTTATAATTATATTATTATATTCTATTAAATTATTAATACTTTGAACTTTGTTTTCTCGTAACATAAATTCATTGTTGCCCAACGGTTGGATTTCTAAATAATCGTAAAATTTAGCAATTTCTAACAAATCTTCCCAAGGTCTACCATTTACGATACTCCTGTACAACTCCCCTGCTTCACATGCACTACCAATAATCAGGCCTTCTCTGTGTTTTATTAACTCGCTTTTGGGAATTCTTGGTTTTTTATAATAATAATTTAAATGTGAATATGAAATTAATTTGTATAAATTTTTAAGACCGATTTGATTTTTAACTAAAATTACCATATGATAAGAAACATTTTTTTTAGAATCTGTATTTGACATACTAGTATTTAATTGTGAAATATCACAAATATTGTAATTTTCGTGTGCCATTTTTAGTAATTTTATAAAAATATAAGCAAGCGCTTTGGCGTCATCACAAGCCCTATGATGATTAAATTCAGGTATTTTTAAAAATTTTGCAACGGTATCTAACTTATAGTTTTTTATACTCATAATAAGGGCCCTACTTAATTGGACGGTGTCAATATATGTAAAATTAAAAACAATATTTAATTTTTTTATCAAAAATTTTATAAAAGATACATCAAAGTTTGCATTGTGAGCCACTAAAACCGGATTATCTCCACAAAATTCTATAAATTTTTCCATAGCCTCACGTTCTTCAAGAGCATTTTTTAACATATCTTGAGTAATACCGGTGAGTTCAGAAATTCTATCTGAAATTTTTACATTAGGATTAACAAATATAGAAAATCTGTCCAAAATTTCATTATTTTTTATTTTATAAGCACCGATTTCTATAATTTTATCAAGTTTTGCATTAAAACCAGTAGTCTCTAAGTCGAAACATATAAATTCACTGTTAAAATTTCTATTATTATGACCAGTCAAAATCGGGAGCATATTATTAACAAAATATGCCTCTATTCCGTATATTATTTTCATTTTCTGTGAATCATCTGTAATTTTTTTGTTAATATTGTTCACACAGTTCATCGCTTCTGGATATGCCTGAGCAACACCGTGGTCAGTAATCGCAATCGCACGATGCCCCCATTTATAAGCTCTCTCGATCAGTTTCGTAACGTCATTAATGCCATCCATCGAAGACATGTTACTATGCAAGTGTAATTCCACACGTTTTTTTTCATAATTATCAACTATGTTATATTTTTGTACGATACTAATATTTTTTGGCTTCAAAACTACTTCTTTTTCATACATATCTTCAGACAAGTCACCCTGTACAAGTAAACTTATCCCGTTTTTAATATTATTCAAATAATCATTTTTTTTATTTTCAATAATTTTCAATATTATAGAACCAGTATAATCTGTAATATACGCTGTAAAAATAACTTTTTTGTTATCTTTCGTGATTCTCGAATCAATAAAAAATACATCGCCCCACACTACAGCCGATTTCATTTGCGGATCAATTTCACGTATAGAAATTAATTTTTCTGGATCAATCTTACCTCCAATAAGAATTTCGGCCGATGGTAAATATACTTGCGGTGTTAGGTTTTTTTTAGTTCTAAGTTCAATTCCTGGTATTTTTGTATCAATTTTTTCTTTATTTTCTATTTTTTGGCCTACTTTTTTTGTATTTTCAACATTAACAATATCTTTTTTTTTAACAATAATATTATCAATTTTATTAATAATATTAGCTTTGTTATATTCAAATATTAAATTAAATTTAATATTTAGTTTTTTATAAATACTATCTAAAATTTTTCTTTTAATATTTTTCTGCTCTATAATTTCTTTACTATTAATATTTAAAATAATTTTAATATTATTATCAAATATTTCTATAGAACTATCTTTAAAAATATTTTTGGTTAAAATACGTTCTTCAAAAATTAATTTTATTATACTTAAAATTTTAGATTTATGTGTACAATTATTAACATACTCTATACTTATTTTGACTTTTTTTAAATTTAAATTAGAATTACACAAAATATCCTGTGTTTTTTTTATATTTTCTTGAGAAATACGTTCTTGAGAAATTAACTGTAATTCTAGCTCTAATTTTTTTTTATTTATACTAATATTTTTTATCTCTGAACTTAAAATGCCGGATATAAAACTTTCAAACTCATAAAAATTATTAATATATTCACTAAAAAAATCTTTAAAAGTCAAAACAAACTCCTGGTTTACAACAAATTTATTTCATTTAATAATTCTTTTATTAAATCTTGTTCTGGAACTTTTTTTAAAATTTGTCCTTTTTTGAAAATAATTCCAAATCTATCACCGCCAGCAATACCAATATCAGCATCTTTAGCTTCACCGGGGCCGTTAACAGCACAACCCATAATTGCAATCTTTATATTTTTTCTACTATTTTCTAATAATTTTTCTACTTTTTTTGTGATATTTATAATATCAATTTTTGTACGACCACATGTTGGGCAAGAAATTATATTAACATTATTTTTGTACAAATTTAAACATTTTAGTATATTTATACCAGTCTTTACTTCTTTTACAGGATTTTCTGTTAAACTTACACGAATAGTATCACCAATTCCAGACGCTAACAAACTTCCAATCCCGATCGCAGATTTAATAGTACCCATAGTTTCAGTACCAGCTTCAGTCACACCTAGATGCAACGGATAAATACATCTCTCAGAGATCAATTTATATGTATCTATAGTCATTCGTACGTCAGAACACTTGGCAGAAATTACTATATTATTAAAATCATGTTTCTCTAACAATTTAATATTATATACAGCGCTTTCATACATAGCTTCTGCACAAATTTTGTTATATTTAGACAAAACTTCATGTTCTAATGACCCCGAGTTTATGCCAATTCTTATAGGGATTTTTTTTTCTAAACACAATTTACTTATATTTTTAATATTATTATCAAAGTTTATATTTCCAGGGTTAATACGAACCTTATCAACACCAGCGTGAACCGATTCTATCACTAATTTAGGGTCAAAATGAACGTCAGCAACAATTGGGATGTCTACTTTTTTTTTAATTTCATATATATTATTAACTGATTCTAAATCTAGTACTGATATTCTTATAACATCACAACCAGCATTTCTTAATTCTATCGCTTGCTCAACATTATCTTGAGTTAAATCTGAACGTTTATTCAACATGGACTGAACAGCAATAGGGTTATTATTACCAATTTTTAATTTACCAATCTGTATTTCCCGCGTTTGTTTGCGCATAAATAATTAACCTTTTCTTAATAATCTTGCGATATCATTATAACCAGTAGCTATCATTAAAATTATTAACAATACAAATCCCAAAGCGTGAATCAAACCTTCATATTTTGGATTTATCTTTTTTCTTGTCATCAATTCAAATAACAGAAACACCAATCTACCGCCGTCTAAAGCCGGTACAGGCAACAAATTAAGTACACCCAAACTCAATGTAACAGCAGCCGCAGCATTTACTAAACTTAACAAGCCTGTAACAAAACTCGTTTTAAAACTTTCCGAAGCAATATCACCAATTTGTGTAACCATCCCAATGGTGCCACCCATATTACTAAATGGAAATCTTCCGGTAATCATGCCTATAATTCCAACCCAAACAGTCTGAATATTAGATATAGTTCTTAAAAAACTTTGAGAAATTAAGCTTCCAAGATTTTTATTAATCTTTTCTACGTCAAAATCTATATTCACATCTGTAATATTATTTTCATTTGTAATTAAATCAAATTTTACATTTTCTAAGTTTACAACATTATTTCCACGTTTTACTTTAATATCAAATTCAGTTCTTTTATCAGCAGTCAACGCAAAGTCTATATCTCTGTAAGTAAAAATTTTCGTACCGTCTATATTTAAAATTTTATCGCCAATTTTCAAACCATTTTCGTGATTTGATACAGCATTTTCATCAAAATTAGATATTATATTTGAACTAAAATAGTTATTTTGTGTGTTTAAAACAAAAACCAAAATAAATCCCAAAACTAAATTTATTATTGCACCCATCGCAACTATTATAATTTTTTGCCAAGTTTTAGCTTTTTGGAAAGCTCGCGGGTCTTGACTTTCAACGTCTTCACCCTCCATAGCACAAAATCCGCCTACTGGAAAAGCCCTCAAAGAGTATAAAGTTTCTCCTTTGGTGAATTTCAACAATTTTGGCCCCATTCCAAGCGCGAACTCGTTAACTTTGACGCCACTTAATTTAGCTGAAATGTAATGACCCCACTCATGAGCTAAAATAATCAAGTTTAACAACACTATTCCGATCAGTATGAACACTACTTTCATAAATATCTCCTCCTAAAATTTTAAAATATCAATTCTTTAATTTTATAACTTATGTTTGTGTATTTCAAGTACGAAAATAAAATTATTTATAATTTTCAATGGCTTGACGTTTTTGTTTTATAATACTAAAATAATCGAATAAAATTATTTTTATTTGTAAATATATCACAGAAAGGGTGTTTTTTATGAGTAAGCTAAGCGAAAAAATCAAACAAGCTGTTGTAGGTTCTTTTATAGGCACAGGTGGAAAAGAGAAAAATCAAGAAAGAATTGAACTTATTAAAGAAATTAATAATTTAAAAAAAGAAATAGACAGTTACAAAGATTTAAATTTTAAAAATATTGAAAATGTTGAACAAAAAATTATGTGCACTTTAGCAAAATTCAAAACCAACATGGATAAATTTCTTAATAATCGAAATAAATTTAATTACAGCGAAAGCTACGCCGCTATAAATAGTCTAAGTCTATCATATGAACCAAACTCTAAAAAGGACGAATATGTTAGATTAAATAATTTTTATAAATCGGTAGTTGCTTTTTTAAATAGTTGTAACAAAGCTCCTAAATATGCTTTAATTGCGGGCAAAGATGTAAAAAATTCAGTAGAAAGTTTAAAAAAGTCTCTTGAAACTTTAATGGGTAATATTCATAACAAAGCTACGCAACAAGACAATGTTTTAAATAAAATAATTAAAATATTTAATAAATATAATTTGCAAAATCTAAAATCAAAAGGAAATTATAGAGATATGATGAAAATATTGTATAATTTATTTAATGATATGCGTAGTAGTGGCATAATAGGTTTTTTAAACAAAATCGAACAAACAATTAACTTCAAAAAAATAGATGTACTAGACGACAACGCTGATTTAGAAACATGTATGACTTATAAAGAAGAAATAAAAGATTGTATTGACACTTTTTTCATAAAGGTTCGTTCTTCAGAGTTTTTGACTTTTTCTAAATCAAAAATCAATACAAATATAAACAGTTGGGAAACTAGTTATAATGATATAATGAAAACGATCGATAAATTGTTAGAAGACGATGAAAATTTTAAAAAAATTGAAGAAAAAAAATTAGAAATTCTTGAAAAAACTAATGGATTATTTAGTATGAATGAAAATTTAAAAAATTTGTTGGATAGTATAGATCTAAAAAAATTCACCATTGGTGAAATAAAAATTAAGCTAAAAGAGTTATGTAAGATTATACAAAATGGTCAAAAATCTTTAGACAAATACCACAAAGATATATATGATTTTTTATCAAAGTTGTGTAAAGAAATAGAAAATTTAAGTGATAGTTCTAGTTTTTCTTTAGATGCTAAAAGCTTAAACTTTTCAGATTTTGATAGTGTAAAAAATTTAAAAATCGAAAAAATTGATGATAAAAATATTTATAATATAAAATTTTTTTTTGAACAATTTAAAGAAAAAATAGAGTTGATAAAAAAACAATTTGAAGATCTAATAAAAAACAAAATGGCTATTGATCAAGTTAGTAGTGTTATGAGAAACTTAACTGGAACTAGCTTTTATGACGATATTTGTAGTAATAAGTATGGTAAAACAAAGTGGCTTGGCATGGTTAGTGATGGTGTAGACTTACAGGGTTTCGTACATGATGTTATAAAAAGATCTCTTTTTATTTCTAGTACTATAAAAACAGAAAATTTAGGATCTTTTAATAGTATTAAAGAAATTTTTAATGATATTAAGGAAAATTTAAGAGAGATTAAGCCAAACAACTTACAAAGTAGAGAAAACTTGAAGAACTCAATAAGTAAAATTAAAAATATATCTAACAATATAAAAAATACAGAGTTTAGGGATACCGAAAAATTATCAGATGATACTGAAAAGTTAATAAATGACTGCTCCAAAAAATTTATTGAATCATATGAGAAATTACTAGAAAAAATAAAAAGTTTTGGGGACAAATTGGATAGTGTCGAAACGGATGCTAACACTTATATTGATGGCGTTTTAGAGGACATATTAAAAACTCCAAAAAATAGTAAACCAGAGGATATTATAAATTATAATACACGCAACCATGTTTGCGATAAAATTCAAGAATATTTAAAAAAATTTGAAGAAAACTTTTTAAGCATTCAAGAAAAAATAAGTTCTAAAGAATATAGTGATATTTGTAAAAAAGTAAGCTCTATACGTAAAAAAATAAATGATGTATGTACAGCTGTTAAAAATATAGAAAAAATTAAATTATCGGAATTAACAGATATTTATAACGAAGTTATAAATAATATATTCAGACCTGTTAGTAATTTAGCAGGGGCTAATAATAAAAAAAAAATTGATACTATTATTAGGTCCAGTGATTCGAATTTTAAAATAGAAAAAAGTTCACTAGAAAATTTAAAAAATCACTCTAAAAACACTTGTAAACTTTTTAGAAATTTGTGGTATTTAAAAACTTATTTTATTGCTCAAGACAAAATTATAGAAAATTTGGAGAAGTTCAAAAAACTATGGATTATTGACAATAACTGTATTTCAGGTATGTCTACATCTGATAGTATTAGAAATGATTTTATCAAAAATAAAGATAATACTGAGTGGAAAAATAAATATGGTATTAAAAATGGCCCTCAGACAGTTTCAGAGATTATTGAGTCAGGGCTTAAATTTCAATACAATCATAAAAGAATGATTTACATGGGTAGTAGCCCGTACTATGTCTTAACTGATGGCAAAGGAAGAATTTGTTATAGTGATAAATATCCGTATCAAAACGCTGAAAATAGCTGTATTAATTTAAGCGGAGATAACGACAAGGCATTAAAAGAGGTCGAAAGTTATATTAAAAACGTTGTTAAATGTGGCAGATTTCACATTGATGAAAATGAAGCAAAACAATGGATGCCATAATTTCTTATGTATCTCCAAAAATTTATACTTGACAGATTGTTTATCTATGGTAGAATTTAGTTTTTGTGAGAGGAGACTTTAAATGAACAATAACAATAATAATTATTCGGAACATAACGAGCGCATATGTGAAAAAACAGGACAAAAATATGTAGACATATACTCTTCAGAAAAAAAAAAAGAAAAAAGAAAATCTAGAATTTCTATAAGTAAAATATTATTTTGTGTGTTTTTTTTGTGTGTTGGAATTATCGGGAACATTATGATTTATGCTTATGTTACTTTAAAGTCGTTTAATTACGAGCAAAATTTTGAAACCAAAGATAACTCTGAATTGTTTGTAAATAACGCCGGTAATTTATTAAATGACAATATGATCTTAAATGTATTATTGGTCGGTAGCGATTCTATGTCTGCTGGCGATGGTGGTCGCAGTGACTCTATGCTAATTTTGTCTCTAAATATGCGCGCAAAAAAAATAAAAATAACTTCTATTATGCGTGACATTTGGGTAGACATACCTGGTCACAACAAAGACAGAATAAACGCTTCTTATGCACACGGTGGCTGTAAATTAACTATAAATACTATTCATAAAAATTTTGGTATTTATATAGACAGATACGCATGTGTAGACTTCGAAGGATTTTCAAAAATAATTGACTCTCTTGGTGGAATAGAATTAAATTTAACTAGTCAAGAATGTGCATATATAAATAAACATGCTAATATAAAAAATAACAAATTAGAAACTTCTTCTGGAGTTAAACACTTAACGGGTGTACAGGCACTTCAACATGCTAGAAATCGCGATAGCATAGGCTCGGATTATGATAGAACTTTACGTCAAAGACAAGTTATAAAATCGGTCATAGAAAAACTGAAAACCGCCAATGTTACAAAAATAACAGAGTTAGTTTCAAATTTGGCGCCTCTCGTAAGTACGGATTTCAAACAATCTGAAATCGGAAGATTAATTTTCAGTTCTTTAGAATATCTAAAATATGATATAGAAGAATTTAGAATCCCTACAGATGACAACGTGCGGAACGAAACTTATTCCCAAAAAATGGTTTTGGTTATAAATAATTTGTCAAAAACTAAAGAAGATTTAAGAAAATTTATTTATGAATACTAAGCTCTTTTATAATTTTTTGTTTGGAATAATTACAGTTTTTGAAAAGCATCAGGGCACATAACAAAAAGATAGGTCAAAATTAGAGCTACAAATGAAACAAAGTAGAGTCGGGGCAAGCCGCACAAACAGCGATAAACAATATTAGGCCTCTTGCAAAATCAAGACAAAAGCTCATAACTACAAATAACAGAGATTAAATTAAACCTAAAAGCAAAGCGTTTTCTATGATTTCGATATATTTTTTAGAAAGAATTCTAAAACGCTAGATGAAATAGCGTGCTTATTTTGGACTTTTTCGCTTGAAATTTTATGGTTATTAGCTTCGTTTTTTTGTTTTTTTTTTGGAGTTTTGAATTTTTGTGAAATTTGTTAGTTCTTTTTTACATGTTATTTTGAAGTTTATTATATTTTTTTATAATTTAGTATAATTTTACAAAAACTAGATTATAAAGAACAAATTTCAATACATTTTAGTTCTGTTCTGCCGTCGTTAAAATAAAATCTTATAAAATACTTATCAAGCATGTATTTATCGCATGGTATAGCATTGGTGTTATTAATATTAATAGCTAAATTAGAAAATACAGTTTTATAGTAATCCGAACAACTAAAGTCTATAGATGAAAACGGTTCGCCCATAACTTCACGTCTTTCTACGGCTGTACTCTGGGCGCCAAGACCCATAAATTCTTTTTTAGTTCCCAAGATCATTTTTTCGCAAACATATGTGCCTAATTCTTCGTCTATTTTAAACACTACTGATACGTCTAGACCCAAATAGGTAATAATTAATTTATTGTCTACTTCAGTTTTGTATGTTTCTTGACCAAACTCAGCAGTTACGTCTTCAGGAGACCTACCTAAATATTTTATATAATCTATGCTGTCCCCTCTGAAGTCACCGGTAAACTCAGTTGAGCCCAACTTGTCATAAGACGTACCAGTGCCTTGTTTTTTACCTTTAGAGAAAGTACCGTTATATAATATTGTCGAAGTATCCTGGTCGTATAATATACCAGCGCCATCATACAGACCGTCTTTGAATTCACCGGCATAAATTAGAGTACCTGTATCGAGATTATACAAACTTCCCGTGCCGTTATATAATCCGTTGGCAAAACTTCCAGCGTATTTTAGTACGCTGTTTACATATAACATACCTTCGCCACCGTATGAGCCGTCTTTAAAGTTACCCTCGTATTTAACACTAGTACCGTCTTCTTCATATTCTACGCCATAGCCATTTTTTACATCATTAATCCAATCTCCATAGTATTTTCTTAACATAGTATCTGGATCATATTCTATACCCTTGCCAGATCTTTGTCCAACTTCAAAAGAACCAACATATATTACTTTACCTATGTTATTATATAATTTTCCTTCGCCTTGATAATTATTGTTTTCGAACATACCAGAATATATAATTATTCCGTCTTCACCAAATAATTCACCTTCACCGTGATATTTTCCGGCCTGAAAATTTCCATTATATTTTAATCTTCCGTTAAGAAAATATTGCTTACCAGGGCCATCAGGTTTTCCGTTAGTCAAATTGCCTTGATATATTAACTGGTCATTTTGATTATAAACTCTAGATTTTCCACTAAAAGTAGTATATTTAATAGTATCTATTTTTAAATTAGTAGTCCAAACTTTACCTTCAGCCCATGGTATAAGCTGATATATTAATAAATATCCTAAAACTCCTACTACTACAATAGAAATAGTAGTAAATTTTTTAGAAATATATAAACCAAATACTTTTACGTAGTCTTCTTTGGACCTAGGGTTACGGGTTAAATTTTGGGCTAGAGCTTGTATCTTTTGTTGCGCATATGCAGCCGCTCTATTGCCAAAATTTTTTGCTTTTACCATCAAAGTCGATATAGAAGTTAACTGTGTTTGTATACCAGTAGTAACTCTTGAAAATATATTTGAAATTACTGACATAAATTATATCCGTCCTATTCTAAATTATATTTTTATAATATTTTAAAAATATATTTATATAATATAACCGGTGAAATTTTTAGTCATACCAATTTGATTTATTTTATTAAGTTCTTCGTCACATAATAATAAATATCTCATACTAACTTTGTCATTTTCGTTAGTTCTTATTACACTTGCAAATAACTTACGTGCTTCTTCAAATTCACTATTTAAATATAACTTAACAGCTTTTTCAAATATTTCAAAAGTAGAAATATACAAATCTTTTTTATATTTATTATTATTTTCTATTATTTGGTAAATATTAGTAAACTCTCCACCAGTAGTATTTTCAGCACGACCGATATATCTAAAAGAAAGAGTCCCTTTATTTTTTATATTTTCTATATTTTTAATAATACTTTCTGTTGCAACGTGGTTTATGTCCAAAATACTTAATCTAGAATTCATATTATATAATTGCATAAGTTCGTCTGAAATTAATATCACACCACGTCTTTCAGAATCTCCAGAAATACCAGTTAGTACATAACCTGAGCCTAATAATATGTGCATTTGATCTTTTACAAATTTATTAATTTCAAGCTCTTTAAATTGTAACGAAGCTAGAAAAGCATCATCTGGACTATCTGGGAACAAAGCTATTAGTCCTAGACCGTCAAAAGAATGTACTATACCGTGATTTTGTTCTACTACGTCAAATAATTTTTCATAACTTTCGCTTATAGCTCTAAATACATCTATTTGATTATTAAAATCAAATTTATCATTACATGAAATATTAAAATTTACCTGTACTATATTTAGCAAACAAGATTTATTATCATGTAAATTAACTTGGGTGATTTTATCTTTGTCTATTAATTTAAATAATTTATCAGGAATATATCTTATATACTCTTTATTTAATTTTATTAAATTCGAAGTATATCTCTGAATTTTTTCTGACATAATATTAAACGCTTCAGCTATGTCAGCAAATTCATCTTTAGATTTTAATTTTATTCTTGTATCCCAAGTACCAGTTTCTGTAGTTTTTATAGATTTTTCTATTTTTTTTAACGGTCTCAAAGCGTATTTTATTATAAAACATACATAAAATATAATTAATATAGTAATTATTAATATAAGAGCCGAAGCATGTTTTAAAATTTCCCAAAATTCTCTAGTTTGGTGAATTTTTTCGTCTAGAAAGTTCCCTACTAGTCCGACTACTTGCCCATTAGAGTCTTTTATAGGAGCAAAAGAGGCAGTTAAATCTCCGTATACGTCTTTAAATTCTACGTCCATGTAATATTCTGTATTATCTGAAGAGACAAATTTATTCCAGATATTATATAATTTTTCAACTTCATCTTGCTCTAAAACATAATCTATTAGACAGTAACCATTAGGAACCATATCTGGGTTTGTATATTTTAATCTGTTATAACTTTCTGAATTTACGTCATATTTAGTATTAATACTAGTATATAAACTACCGTAATTTTCTACATAAGTAACTAAATAATCACTTCTATCTCCAATTTTAGAATAAATATCACTATGACTTTTTTGCAAAGAATTTTTTAATTTTATATAATCTGAGTTCATATAGCCTGATACGTGATTTAATTTTGCAAAATCACTACCTGATATTAAGTCTGACGCAGTTTTAGCTCCACGTTCTTGTTCGCTTTTTAACAAACTCATGTATTCTTTAACACCATCCAGAGTATTAACTCCGACTAAAACTATCATAGAAATAATAAACACCGGTAAAAATAAACTTAATATTCTTACTACCAACGGTATTCTTTTTATTTCTAATTTCGCCAAAAATTTAATACCGTAAAAAATTCCAATTACCAATAAAATTACTAGTATCATAATAATTAGGCCCCACGGGAAAAACGAACCTCTTAAATTCCCAACTAAATAATTATTACTCCCAAATCTGACATGAAACACTTTTTCATAAGACTTAGAATTTCCGTAAAAATCCCCTGTGTCTAAACATTTTACTTTTTTGATATCTCTAAAAATCAAGTTTGTGTTTTCATATAACGGACTATCTAGATTATATAAAGTCTGTAAAGAAATACTTTTTGTATTTAATTTATAAAACCTACCTGTTACAGTATCTGTAAAATATAAATCATCATTGGGATCTATGCTCATATCTGAGATTAAAAAATTATTCGTTTTCATAACACTAGAATAATCTTCAAATACCCCCTGGTTATTAGTACCATATAATTTACCATTTAAAGTCGAATAAAAAATTCTTCCGCTAGATAATACACTCATATCACTTACCCATTGATAATTTTGATTTGTTAAAGCACCATCTGGAACAATTTCAAAAGACTTAATTTTTTTAGGAGCTTCATCTAACAACGGATTAGCCGAAATAATATCATAATAATTACCTTCTCGAGCTATAATAAACATATTTTGGTCTACTATTTGTATTTTTTGTATATACGGTTCTACTGGTGGACTAGCGCTTTGTGTGAAATCTATAGAAGCTATTTCTTTTATATATATTCCGTTATGATCATACATTAAAATTTTTTCATTTGTAGTTGGGTACATACTGGCATCTGAAACTACCGCATCAATTTTTTTCTGTTGTTTTACAATATAAATATTACCTTTAGAGTCTACTTCTAAATTTTTATATACATTTTCGTATTTGTCATTAGATTTTTCTAACTTTAGTTGAAACTTAGTTGCTCCACTTTGCGACACTTTTGTAATTTTGTACTCATTATTTTCTTCATTAACACCTAAAATATAAACATTGTTAGATAAGTCCATATCAGAACCCAAAAAAGTACCAAAATTTGGTCTATTCAAAAAATACTGTGCTACAAAACCCAAACTTAATAATAATATTCCTAGTAACACGTATATAAATTTTTTGTTAGCCAGTAATTTTGTAATTCCAACAGCACTGTCACCAAGATTTTTCTTGAAATTTTCTTTAATATTACTATTTTTATTTTTTTTATTATTATTTGAGTTTTTTTTCACGACCAAATCCCCTCACATAAATATTTTTTAAAAAACAAAATTACACAAATTTTACAAAAAATATTAGTAATTATATTTTTTTGAGTTTTTATTGACTTAATTATTCTAGTATATTATCATATAAATATCTAGTCAAGTGCAATAAATATGTTTTATTTGTTCAGTTTTTTATAAAATTATATAAATTTTTACAAATTTCATAAAAAAGGCGTGAAAAAATATATGTCTAATTTAAACAAAAATTCGAATTATACTATAATAGCTAATTTATATAATAATATTAATAATAACAGCCAAAAAAATACTAATATTAATAATAATATTAGTAATTATAGTACACTCGTAGCTTATCAAAACGAAAATACACTTGACAATTTATATATTTTAAATCAATTCCAATACGATAAAAATAATACAAGTATTTTAGAGCTTTTGTTTTCAGCTTACGAATCTAGTAATAAACCTCATGAATATAAAAATTTTTTTATAGAAAATAATAATTATTATGCTGTTTTTAAATACTATCAGTATGAAAATATAAAAACTTTTTTTGATAAAAATTTTAATGACAGTCATTTTAACGAAAGATGCTCTATACTTGAATATATTTTAATTAGAATTTACAATATGAACTCCCTTCCAAACCAAATTATAGGTTGTCTTACAGAGCTCGAAAATATTGTACTAAACAAAGATAAAGACGTGTTATTTCAGGGAAATTTAAAAAATTTAAGTAAATATTCTGACTCTAAAACTAGTAAAAAATTAATTTTTAAAAATATTCATGATATTATTTATACTATTCTTGAACCGGAATGTTCTATGGGGTTTAATAAACCTCTTCATATAATTTTAGATAAATGCAAAAATCTGGTGTTTGAATCTATACCTGAGCTAATAGTAGAATTAAAAAAAGCTGAAAAACTCTCTCAAACTAGTTCCTGGAAATCTTATATAAAATATCACTATGAACTCAGAAAACCGATTATCCAAAAATTGTCTAAAACAGCAGTTAGTAGCGCTTTAATTTTGGGAGTATTTTATCTTGCTTATTCTAAACTTACAGAAAACACTAAATCCGCCAGTTCTAGTGCGCTCGTAACTATCGGAGATACTTCATATAACGCAAACAGCGAAGACACCAGTGACAAAAATGTCTCAATAGAAAACATAGATAACCAATCCGGCGACGATGATACAGCTAATATAACTCTCTCCAAAGGTTTAGACATGGAATACGAAGATTATATAGTTCAGTATGGAGATACAATTTCTTCTATAGCAATGTCCTACTACAAAGAAAACAAATATGCTACTGCTATTTCAACTTTCAACGGTCTTGAAGTCACAGACAAACTTACTGCTGGTACTATTCTTAAGCTTCCAAACCGTACAGCTATAGCTCTTTATCTCTCTAGATAAAATTAAAAATCATATTTTTTTCAGTTAGGTGCTCATTTTGTATCTAGCTGGTGTTTTTTTGTTTGAAATAAAAAAATTATGCAAAATTAATAAAATTATAAATATATATAATAAACACATTTTATTTGCTAAAAAAACTAATCCCGGAAAACTTTTTGAGATTATAAATTTTAAAAATTAATTATCATTACTTTTTTCTTAACTACTGGGGATGCTTTAAACAGACCTCCTACAAAATCAAAACAAAAGCTTACAATTGAAAATGGCAGAGATTAAGTTGAACTTAAGAGCAAAGCGTTTTTTGCGATGTCAACGTTTTTCAGAAAGAATTCTAAAATGTTTAGTAAATGCAATGGTGTGTTTGTTTTGGACTTTTTCACTGGAAATTTTATGGTTATTAGCTTTGTCTTATTCTGTAAGGGGATGTTTTTTGTTCTCTTTTTTTGATTTTGCAAGAGGTCTATTGAAAAAATTATGACCACATAATATTCGGAAAAAAATAATATATTTGTGATATAATAAAATAAATTAGATTAAAAAATTTAGGAGTATAAAAATCTATGAGTGCACCACAGGATATTAAAACTCAAAAAAATACCGGACAATCTTTTGCTGTCGGGGCACTAATTATGGCTGTTGGTATGATAATCGTGAAAATTGCAGGGGCGGCTTTTAAGATACCATTGTCATATATTTTAGGGGGTGTTGGGATGGGTTATTTTAGTACGGCTTACACTATTTACACGCCTGTTTATGCTCTCGCCACGGCTGGGCTGCCCATAGCTGTTTCAAGAATGGTTTCAAGTGACTTGACAGAAAAAAGGTACAAAGACGTAAGGTTTATACACAAAGTTTCTGTACCGTTGTTCGTGATTACAGGACTTATTGGGTCAATATTAATGTTCGTGTTGGCTTTTCCGTATGTAAAATTTATCAATTCACCGGGCTCTCTGTACTCACTTATGGCGCTTGCACCGACTGTGTTTTTTTCGTGTTTGATTTCTATATATAAAGGCTATTATGAAGGTCTCAGAAACATGATTCCAACGGCTGTTTCAGAAATAGTGGAGTCTATCGGAAAAGTCGTATTTGGGGTAAGTCTCGCAGGACTGGTTATGTATTTCGGCATGAAAGAATATAATAATTATCACACTGTGTTTGGGACGTATTATGAAACAGAAAATCTAGCACGTGAAAGCTTGTTATCTTGGGCTTCAGCAGGTGCAGTTTTGGGCATAACTCTAGGTGCTTTGTCTGGATATCTATATATGTTGATAAAATACAAATTTGTTGGAGATCATATTACAAAAGAAGAACTGGAAAGCTCTCCTCCAGCTCGTTCAGCAAAAGAATTATTAAAAAAGTTGTTAAAAATTTCTATCCCGGTTGCTATGGGCGCGGCAATTATGAACATAGCTTCAGCCATAGACGCAACTTTGGTTCAAAGAAGATTGAGTGATATTATGACCTACGCTCCAGAAGTTTTGTTAAAAGCTTACAGTAATTTAATACCAGAAACCGTGGTGAGTTCAGGGAGTACACATGTGTTTTTAGCTGGCTGTTTCGGCTACATGAACACTATCACTATGTTTTTGCCGACTATAACTCAAGGTTTAGCAATAAGTGCTCTTCCAAACGTAACTTCAGCATGGGTGACCAAAACTAAAGAAAAAATTCAAAAAAATATTGAAACTGTACTAAAAATTACCAGTATTATCTCTTTTCCAGCCGGTCTGGGAATGTCCGTATTGTCTTATCCCATAATGGATCTAGTTTATAACACTATAGGCAAAAATAAAAGTATCGGCGAAATCTCAGTTGCAGCACAAATTATGAGTATTTATGCAATCGGTATAATATTTGTGGCTCTTGGCACTCCATTATGTAGTATTTTACAAGCTGTAGGTCGTGCTGATATACCACTCAAAATTTTGACCATCGGGGTAATTATTAAAGTACTGTTAAATTATTTTCTGGTTGGTATACCAGAGATTAACATCCAAGGTGCAGGAATAGGGACGCTAACTTGTTATTTATTTGTATGTGTGACAGCGATTGTTTGCCTTAAAAAAATAATAAATGTTTCTATTAATTTTGATCAGATTTTTGTCAAACCTATAATTTCCAGCACGTTATGTGCTTTAAGTGCGTACGCTTCTCATGGATTACTGAGCAATATACTACCGTATAAAATTTCTACTGTATTATCCATAATAATAGCTATGATAATTTATATTTTAAGTCTAATTTTAACAAACACTATTACTTCAAATGACTTAAATACCGTACCAAAATTAAAAAAAATTTCTAAATTATTAACAAAGTACAATATAATAAAATAAAACTTAGCACAGATTTATTTCTGTGCTAATATAATTATGTTTTAATGATTTTCATACTAGTCTTTTTTATATATTTTTTGGGTTTGAAAATACGTAATTTTTATGTATAGTATTTAAAAAAGGGGTATAATATTTTATGTATATTAGCATAGGAGAAAACAATATTATAAATGTTCGAAATATAATTGGCATTTTTGATTTAGACAGACTTACTGTTTATAAAAGTAATAGAAAATATTTGTCAAGTTGTGAGAAAAATGGTATTATAAAAAATATGACTGAAAATTTACCGAAGTCTTTTATATTATATTTTAATAATATTAATAATAAAAATAGTATAAATATATATTTAAGTTGCTTGAATACTGGTACTATTTTTAAAAAATTAAGAAAAATAAAGAAATAATAATTTCTGGAGGTGATTAAAATCGCCAAATTTGATTTTAAGTTACCTAGATGTCCATATTGTAATTCCAGATTGTGGTACAGTGAGATATTTGTATTTAAGAACAAAAATGATATAAATTGTCCGTGTTGTGGAAATAAAAGTGAAATAATATTAAAAACTGAAATATTCCAGGTATTAGGATTTATAGAATCTTTGTGTTTAATTATATTTGCTTTGTGTGTTTTTAAAGGTGGCGGTTACTGTCTCTTAGGATTATTAATAGTTTTGTTAATATTTACTGGATTTTATATTTTCTCGCCATTTTGTGTAAAATTAAAATTTACAAATTTAATAATACAAGATAGTAGACCTGTAAAAAATAGTGAAAACACAGAAAATATTACGGATAAAGATATTTTTAGTAATTAATAAAATATATAAAGGAGATTAATTTTGGAAAATAATAATTATGGTGCTGGGGAAATACAAGTTTTAGAGGGATTAGAAGCCGTACGAAAAAGGCCAGGTATGTATATTGGAACAACTGGTCCTAGAGGGTTACATCATTTGGTATATGAAATAGTAGACAACTCTATAGATGAAGCTTTAGCTGGGTATTGTAATGAAATAGAAGTAAATATATTGCCTGGTGATGTAATTTCTGTCAAAGACAACGGACGTGGCATACCAGTTGGTGTACATCCTACTGCTGGTATACCTGCTGTTACAGTGGTGTTTACTGTATTGCACGCTGGAGGAAAGTTTGGAGGTTCAGGCTATAAAGTTTCTGGTGGTTTACATGGTGTCGGTGCTTCAGTAGTTAATGCCCTTTCGAGTTGGCTAGAAGTAGAAGTTTGTGACGGTGTTAATATATACAATCAAAAATTTGAACGTGGTAATATAATCACAAATTTAGAAATTACTGGTCAAAATAACAAAACAGGTACTAAAATAACTTTTAAGCCTGATCCTGAAGTATTTAAAGAAAGCACTGTGTTTGATTACGAAACTTTACAAATTAGATTAAGAGAACAGGCTTTTTTAAACGCTGGAGTGAAAATAATATTATGTGATTCTAGAGATAGTAATAATATAACAAAAGAAGAATTTATATATGAAGGTGGATTAAAAAGTTTTGTAGAATATATACACAAAAAGCGTGGCTTAAGTGTGTTACATGAAGAAATCATAAGCTTTTCTGGAAATTTAGAAAATAATAATAATATTTGTAGCGGAGAAGTAGCTTTTCAGTTTAATGATAGTTATAACGAGTTAATATTAAGTTTTGCCAATAATATACATACTATAGACGGTGGAACTCACGAAGATGGCTTTAAACGGGCTTTCACTAAAACTATTAACGAATATGCTAGAAAATATAATTTGTTAAAAGAACAAGACAGAAATTTTACTGGTGAAGACGTTCGAGAAGGTTTAACTGTAATTATAAGCGTAAAAGTACAAAACGCACAATTTGAAGGTCAAACTAAAACTAGATTGGGAAATATGGAAATTAAAAATTTCATAGATAATTTAGTTTGTAGCAAATTTTCGGTTTACCTAGAAGAAAATCCTAGTATAGCAAAAAGTATAGTTGAAAAAGCAATTTCTGCAGCACGCGCTAGAGATGCAGCAAAAAAAGCACGTGATTTAGTTAGAAGAAAATCTGCTATGGAAAGTGCGTCTTTGCCTGGTAAATTAGCTGACTGTCAATCTAAAGATGCATCTGAAACTGAAATATATATAGTGGAAGGAGATTCAGCGGGAGGTTCAGCAAAATGTGGCAGAGATAGAAGGTTTCAGGCTATATTACCATTATGGGGTAAAATGCTAAATGTAGAAAAATCCAGACTAGATAAAGTCTATGGTAACGATAAATTGATGCCAGTCATTACGGCCTTGGGTTGTGGTATAGGCGATGAGTTTGATGTTTCTAAAATTAGGTATGGTAAAATAATTATTATGGCCGATGCTGACGTCGACGGCTCACATATAAGAACTCTTTTGTTAACGTTTTTCTTTAGATTTATGAGACCTGTTATAGAACACGGGCATATATATATAGCTCAGCCACCATTATACAGAATTACAAAAAATAAAGTACATTATTATGCTTATTCTGATGAAGAACGAGATAAAAAGATAAAAGAAATTAGAGAAGCTAGTAATAATCATAATCAAAACATAGAAATCCAAAGATATAAAGGTCTCGGTGAAATGGACGCAGACCAACTTTGGGAGACTACTATGAATCCTGAAACTAGAATTATGTTAAAAGTTTCTCTCGAGGACGCAGCAGCAGCAGACGAAACGTTTACTATACTTATGGGCGATAAAGTAGAACCTAGGCGAGAATTTATAGAAAAAAATGCCAAATATGTCCAGAATCTTGATGTTTAATACAGACTTCTTGTAAAATCAAGGATGTATGGTATAATAGAGGAATGACATATAAAAATATAAAAAACTATGGATCTGAAAAAACCACAGGATAACGGGAATAAAAATTAAAACATACAAGAAATATTGAACAAAAAGTATGCAAAAAACATGTCAAAAAATTAAACTATCAATGGAAGATGAACTATTTTAGAAATTTTGTTGTTCCGGAAAGAAAAAAGGAATTAACAAATTTCACAAAAATTCAAAAACTAAAAAAACATCCTCTTACAAAATCAGATAAAGCCAATAACAGCAAAATTTCAAGTAAAAGAATACAAAATAAATACGCTATTGTATTTGTTAAGTGTTTTAGAATTCTTTTTGAAAAATATCGAAATCGTAGAAAACGCTTTGTTTTTAGATACAATTTAATCTCCGCTGTTTGTAATTATGAGCTTTTGTCTTGATTTCACGAGAGGTCTAGTTTGGTTCTCATGAACTCCGTAACTTGCGGCTATATGCGCATGCGTCCTATACTCACGCAAGTACTCCAGCATTGCCACGTGCTTTAATTTTTACTCCTGTTATCCTGCAGAATTTTTTGGTCCGTAGTTTTTTATATTTTACTCTTCTATTATACAATATATCCTTGATTTTACAAGAAGTCTAATGAGTAAACTAAATTGTTAAACTTGTTTTGAAATAATTAATTTTCATGAATAAATTTAAAGTTCCTGTGAAACATAAAAATAAAAAGCAAACAGGAGGCTTTAGACTATTTATGGGTTATATGAAACACTTTTTGGATGTGTATATTTATAATAAAAACAGTAAAAAAAATATTGTAAAAGACAAAAAGTTTTTCTCAAGATCTTTGTGCGAAAACGTAGAATTTTTTAAGAGAGAGTTCGGAGAAACAGCCGATTTGTCTATTAAGTATTTAAATATTAAAGATGTCCAGAGCGCTTTGATTACAATAGGAGGAATGGTTAATAAAGATACTCTGACACTCAGTGTTATGAAGCCAATTATTCAGGAGCAAAGCAAAATTCAGGGAAGTACGAATCAGGAAAAATATGATTATATACGTGATAATATTATAATTTCGCCGGACCAATTACAAATTTCAAATTTTGATGATGCTTTTAATATGATAATGTCCGGGTTCGCCCTACTAGCTATGGATGGTTGCGATAGCATGTTAGCTCTTGGCGTACAAGGGTTTAATTTTCGATCTATAACTGAGCCTTCAACAGAAATTATGCAACGTGGCTCAAGAGAGGGCTTTGTTGAGCCACTAATGATTAATATGACTTTAATAAGAAGACGTCTTAAAACCACCGATTTGAGATTTGAATTAACACAAATTGGAAGTACGAGTAAAACTTCAATATGTTTGTGTTATTTAAAAAACAAGGTTTCACAAGATATTTTAAATAAATTAAAATATAAACTTGCGCAAATTAACCTGGAATCTGTAATGGAATCTGGATATATTATACCGTATTTGGAAGACCAAGGTGATTTTTCTTTGTTTAGTAGCGTCGGGATGACTGAGAGACCTGATACTGTTTGCGGCAAAATTTCTGAGGGTCGAATTGCTTTAATCATAGACGGAACACCTAATGTTCTGATAGTTCCGTACTTGTTTATAGAATATTTTCAGCACCTAGATGACTATTCTATGCATACTTATTTTGCAACTTTCACAAGATGGTTAAAATACCTTGCGTTTATGTTATCAACTTTGTTACCAGGATTATATGTGGGAATAAGCACATTTAACCCGGAAATTTTGCCTGGACCAATATTGACAAAAATCGCACTAGCGGTTGGAACAACACCATTTTCACTAATGTTTGAAACGATTTTGATACATCTGATATATGAAATAATGCGTGAAGCTGGACTTAGAATCCCTAGACCATTAGGACACGCAGTCAGTATAGTAGGGGCACTGGTAATAGGTGAAACAGCGGTAAGCTCGGGGCTTATCGGCGCGCCAACATTGATGGTAGTCGCGCTTACGGCAATTTCTTCGTACGTAATTCCAAATTTGTACGAACCGATTTCAATATTAAAATTTGTATTTATAGTAACCGGAGGATTATTAGGAATTTGGGGAATTATGATAGTTTTTACGCTAGTATTAGTAAATATTTGTGCAAAAAATAGTTATGGAGTGCCGTTTACTTCGCCGTTATCACCGTTTAATATTTTTGCCATGCGGGATGTTTTAGTACGCAGTGGCTGGAGCTTTTTGTCTAAAAAAAATATACATGTTCAAGATTTGCCAGGATCAGAAGTAAAAGACAGAAATATTAATAAAAAATAATAAATATTTTAAAAAATATATAGCTAGGAGAAAAAATAATTATGGAAAAACGACCCTGTATTTCTGTTGGACAAATATTTTCAATGTTATTTGTGAGCCGAATGGTCGTTACAATGACATACGGGACTCTATTAATAGGAGATTCAGATATTTGGGATCACTTGGTATCAGCGATTTTATCTTTAAGCATTACATTTTTATTAATCTTACCAATATACAAATTATATACACTTGATCCAAAAATGAATATTTTTGACAATTTACGAGATTTAATGGGAAAATATGGATATTTTTTTATACTAATATATATTTTATATTTTTTAATTATTACACTTCATACTTTAAGTATATTTGATAATTTCGTAGCAAATTGTATAAACCCTCCGTTGTCAATAAAGTCATTATGTATATTTATGTTATTTTCTGCGTGTTATGGAGCCTACAAAGGTCTAGAAGCACTGTCAAGAACTTCTAGTTTTATATTAATAGCTACGGTAATTTCACTAATATTTATGTTTAGCTCGTTAATAACAAGTGTAGAAAAAATTAATTTTAAACCACTAATGTATGAAAATTACGAATCCGTGGCAGAAGGAATTTTGTACATGGTTTCACAAAGTTCTTGTTTGGTAGCAATTGGAGTTTTGTTACCAATGGCCACGGGAAATGTAAAAAAAAAGTTCAACGGAATTATATTATGGGACATAGGAGTTTATCTAAGTTTTATAATTATGATAATTTTAATCACAGGAACAATGGGTGAATTTGTAAATACACAATTATTTCCAGTATATACAGCGACAAGTATAGGAAAATTTGGGGCTTTTAGACATTTGGATTCATTATATTTGGGCATCTGGATGGCAGGAATATTCTTAAAAACCTCGCTATTTTTATTGCTTGCATCTGAAGGGATTAAAAAAATTTGGGGCGAAAAAATTCGTAAATTTTCAATACTAATTTTTAGTATTATATTATCAATATGTGTATTTTATATAAATAATTTT
>CAYYWE010000001.1:0-3199 GCA_964475315.1 uncultured Eubacteriales bacterium | reverse complement strand
TAACTCCGTGACAGTGTTTCTGTTTATATTTTTAATAATTAACATAATTTTTATACCAATTTTATAAATTATACTCAAAAACAAAAAAATATCTAAGGAGTCGAAAATTTTTGAAAAATAAAATAAAAAATAAAATATTATTATTTAATTTGTTGTTTGTTATAATAATATTATTCACAGGTTGTTCAGAGCAACAACAATTACATCAAAAATTAATAATACAAGGCATAAGTATAGATAAAATTAATAATAATTTAAATAATAATTATGAAAATTATAAAGTAACAGTACAGGCTTTAGATTTTCAAAATCCTATGAACGAAGACGAGCCAAGTTTGAAAACTATAGAAATACAGGGGAAATCCGTAACTGAAGCACTTGATAATATATCAAAAACTACTAGTTTAAAACCAGTTTATTCACAAAACTTGGTACTTATTTTAGGAGAAGAAGCAGCAAAATCTGGAGTTAATAATTTTATAGATTTTTTTATTAGACATTGTGAAACTAGACCAAAAGTAAAAATATGTGTATCAAAAAATCAAGCTTCAGAAATATTTAAATTAAAAAATAACAATAAAAATATTAAATCTAAAAATATACATGATCTAATTCCACAAAAATTAAACTCAGACGTGCTACATTTTGTATCAAATCTAAAAAATTTGCATACAGATCCATGGGCAGCATGGATTGACATACAAGAAAAAAACAATGACCCTAAAGAGCTAATTCTGAAAGGTGTCGGTGTTTTCAAAAATGATAAGTTAATAGATTTTTTTGAAAATCAAGATGCTTTTGGTTTTATGATAATCAAAAATACTCCTAATTTTAATTCTTGCGTAATAAACACAGATAGAACCGGTGAAGTAACATGTATTATAAATAATTCTAAGCCTAAAATTACTGTGAATTTAAATAATAATAAAATAAAATATAATATAAAATTAAATATAAATTCGTCAGTTTTTTCTCTTGACAAAAATAATAATATATATACTCATAATTTCGATGAAACCAAACAAATATTAGAACAAGAATTATCAAATAAAATACAAAATATTTGTAATAATATTATAAATAAAACATTAAAATTAAATATAGACGTATTTGAATTTAGTAAAATTCTAAGAAATTCATATCCAAAATACTTCAAAAAAATTAGAAATAATTGGAGAGAGTGCCTAAAAAATATAGAATTTGAAATTAATGAAAATATAAAAATTACGGCAACAGGTAAAGAACCAATTTAATATTTTATTTATTTTCACCTAATTTTTTGTTTTCTGATTTAAATTTTTCGTTAATTATATTTAGAATTTCACGTTTTGATTCATATGACAATAATCTTAGACTAAAAATTATATCTTTTTCTTCTTCTGATAAATTTTTATCATAAATATTATGTATATTTTGATTTGGTTTTTGATTATTTTTTGTAGAAAAGTCAGAAAACACAGTAGTGTTATTATATTCAGAATCTAAAATTTCTGTATAATTTACATTAAAAATTTTAGCTAAACTAAATATAGTGTTAATATCTGGGGAAATTTTTCCTAACTCATAATATGAATAAGTAGAACGGTCAATTTTTAACATTTCAGCCATCTGTTTTTGTGTATATTTACATTTTTTTCTAAGATTTTTAATAATTTCAGGCATTTTAAACATAAAATCCGCCTCCCGATCCAAATGTACTGACAACAATTGTTATTATAATTTTTTCGATATTACAAGTCAAAAACTAAAAATAACTTAAGAAAGTCGAGATTATATTAAATTTAAATTAAAAATATTGTGTTTTTTTTTGCTTGAAAATAAAAAAATATAGTTATATAATTTGAATATAATTAAAATTAAGGAAGTGACGATTTATTTTAATTGATTGGGAAAATATGGATGAAAAATTAAAAAATAATCAAGTAAAAAAATACTATGAAATTTTACAAAACAAAAAAAATATTTTAATATTTAAGAGACTTTTTGATATAATTATTTCAAGTGTATTAATTATTTGTTTGGCTCCTGTTTTTTTGATTTTGTATATTATAATAAAATTAGATTCCCCAGGTGAAGTGATTTTTAAACAAGACAGAGTAACCAAAAATAATAAACTTTTTAAGATATTTAAGTTCAGAACAATGGTAAAAGATGCTGAAAAACTTGGTGCTGGTATCACGTTAGATGAAGATTCTAGAATTACGCGTGTCGGAAAATGTCTCAGAAAATTAAGATTAGATGAAATCCCGCAATTATTTAATATTTTAAAAGGCGATTTGAGTTTTGTAGGCACAAGACCTGAAGTTCCAAAATATGTAGAATTTTATACTCCAGAAATGTATGCGACATTATTGTTACCAGCTGGGGTGACTTCTAATACAAGTATATTATACAAAAACGAATCAGAATTGTTAAAAAAATCAGATAATATTGACAAAATATATACAAATAAAATTTTGCCGGAAAAAATGAAATACAATTTAGAGTACATAAAAAAAGTTAATTTTTGGTATGATATAAAAATTATGATTAAGACTGTATTAATTGTTGTTAAAAAATAATTTATTTTTAGGAGCATAAAAATTGAAATTTAATATTAAATTTTCTCCACCAGATATTCAAGAAGAAGATATAAAAGCTGTTGAAGAAGTGTTAAAATCTGGTTGGATCACAACTGGTCCAAAAGTTAAGTTGTTTGAACAAGAAATTTCAAAATTTTGTAATACAAACAAAACAGTAGCTTTGAGTTCTGCAACTGCATGTCTTGAACTTACCTTGAGACTGTTGGGCATTGGGCCTGGCGACGAAGTCATAACTAGCGCGTACACGTACACCGCGACTTGTAGTGTGATCTGCCATGTCGGTGCGACGCCTGTTTTGATTGATGTTGCTCCAGGTTCGTTCGAGATGGATTACGAAAAGGTTGCCGACGCTATAACTGAAAAAACTAGAGCGATTATTCCGGTAGACTTATTTGGAGTTATGTGCAATTATAACAAAATTTTTAATGTAATAAATAATAAAAAAAGTATTTTCGTACCAAAAAACAAATTACAGGAAAGTATTGGTAGAATATGTGTTATTGCTGATGCGGCCCATTCTTTTGGTGCTGAAAGAAATAACAAAAAATCTGGTTGTACAGCTGATTTTACGTGTTTTTCGTTCCATGCCGTGAAAAATCTTACTACTGGTGAAGGTG